>JBHPGK010000057.1:0-16418 GCA_042570605.1 Candidatus Zhuqueibacterota bacterium | reverse complement strand
CGAAGGCTGGAATCCAGATCTTCTTCTTATTTAAAATTTGATTGTGTTTTTTTTACCGGACAGTAGTGATTTCTAAACATATCATTTTTTCCAGACAGTTCTAATTTAAGATTTTGGAGAAAAAGAGACCTTTATCTGGGGGTCTCTTTTTTTTAGCAAACGTTTTCTGATTAAAATTGTCTAAGTTTGTAACCTGATGGATATTTCCGAAGTTTATATTAAAAAGACAGAGGAGTTCAAACATGCTGAAGAATTACTTTTTGATTGCTTTAAGAAACATTAAAAAACAGAAAATATATTCATTCATTAATATTACCGGTCTTATTGTAGGTATGGTCTGCTGTATTTTGATCCTGCTGTATGTACAGTATGAGCTGAGTTATGACAGTTTTCACCAAAAGGCAAACAGAATCTACAGGGTGTCACCTACATATCACCGCCCGGAGGGAACGGTAAGATATACCAGGATTTCACCTCTCGCAGTCCCTACCTTAAAACAGGAATTGCCCGAAATTGAGGATGGAGTAAGATTTCTAAGATGGCCTGAACAGACTTTTAAATATAAAAACATTATGTACAATGAGGAGTCCTTTGCATATGTTGATGAAGAGGTGTTTAATATTTTTACTATTCCTCTCCTTAAAGGAGATCCCGGGTCAGCCCTTAAAAACATCTACTCCATTGTTTTGTCTGAAACAGCAGCGGAAAAATATTTTGGAAAGGAAGAACCGGTAGGTAAAATACTGAATTTTAACAGCAGTCTGGACTTCAAGGTAACGGGTGTAATGAAAAATATGCCCAAAAATTCTCATTTCCATTTTGACCTGTTGGCATCGATGAAAACGTATGCATCCATATACGGCAAATATATGAATACATGGGGAGGAAACGTTTACTATTCTTATATACTTCTAAAAGAAGGAATATCTGTTGATGATCTGTCACCTAAAATAATTGATTTTACCGAAAGGCATATGGGGCAGAACTGGGAAGAAGGGCAAAGAACTGATTATGAATTGACTGCTTTGTGCGATATTCATCTGCATTCGCACAGGCGCCAGGAATTCAGGGAGAACGGGAATATTTTATATGTTTACGGGTTTTCCGTTATAGCAGGATTCATTCTTTTACTTGCCTGTGTGAATTTTATGAACCTTTCCACAGCAAGGGCTTCCACCAGGATAAAAGAAATATCTCTGAGAAAAACGGTTGGAGGGACCCGGAAACAGTTGATAGTTCAATTTATGAGTGAATCAGTTGTGCTATGTCTTGGTTCTTTAATTGCAGCAATTTGTATTGTCAGGTTATTGATCCCTTATTTCAATGTTTTCTTCAATGCTGATATAAATTTGGATATTTATGACAACTTTTTTAATATTATATATTTCTCCGGTTTTGCTTTGTTTACAGGTCTTTTTGCAGGAAGTTATCCTGCGTTATATCTTTCCTCTTTCCAGCCCGCGTCTTCACTTAAAGGTGAACTTAAAAGCGGTTATAAAGCTGTTTTTATCCGAAAAGCTCTCGTGGTCTTTCAGTTTGTGATCTCAATTACACTGATAATCGGGACTATTTTATCTGTCAAACAGATCGATTATATGAAAAGTCGTGATCTCGGATTTGATCAGAATAATATCCTCACAATGAAATATCCCGGTAATGAAAGATTCAAAACTCTAAAAAGTGAATTGAATACCATTCCCGAAGTTAAACATGTTACTGCATCCGGAGATATTATCGGAAGAATGTTCACTTCACTTGGTGTAAAAACTGAGGCTATGGATAGATCTTCAAGCACGATTGCTTTGATTGTCGATCCCGATTTTTTAAATGTATATGATATGAAAGTTTTAGCAGGCAGGAATTTCAGAGATTCTGATATTGGTAATTGGTCTGATGCCGACTGGAAAAAGGGAATGATCATAAATGAAAAAGCAGTCAAAGAGTTTGGATTTAACTCCCCCGAAGAAGCCGTAGGTAGAAGAATACAGATGAACAGCAAAGCTGTCATCGCCGGTGTTGTAAAAGATTTTAACTACTTTTCCCTTCACAGGAACAGCGGAACACTGGTAATGGCGGTCTGGCCCGACTGGTTTACTAATGTCTCTATTAAAGTTACCGGTTCGGATATTCAAAATACGATCGGCAAAATCAGGGAGACATGGATAAGATTGGTTCCTGATAAACCTTTTGAATTTTCATTTTTTGACGATAGTTTTAACAACCTGTATAAAACTGATGAAAAATTCTCTTCACTTTTTTACTCTTTTTCAATACTTGGTATTTTTATCGCCTGTTTGGGGCTGTTTGGTGTAGCTTCTTTTACGATCGAACAGAAAACAAAAGAGATAGGGATACGTAAAATTCTCGGAGCCTCAGTTACCGGTCTGGTAAAACTGCTTTCAAAGGATTTTTTCCTGCTGATTGTCTTTTCAAATCTTATTGCATGGCCAGCCGGGTATTTAATAATGAAAAAATGGATACAGGAGAACTTTGCATACAGCACTTCTATAGGACTGCAGACTTTTTTAATTGCAGGGATTTTTTCAGTAATTGTTGCTGTTGCCGCAATAAGCTATCATATAATTAAAGCTGCAGTTATAAATCCTGTTGATACGTTGAGGAATTAGTAATTGTAAGCTGCCTGATTCAGATCCTCTGAACAAGGGGTCATGACCCCTTGTTCACTAACTAATGAAAATACTAAATTCATAAGTTAAAACCTATGCAGGAACTGTTTTTGAACTGCTTTCAAAAATAATTTACCTGCGGGTTATTTGAATGAAACATTTTATCCTGAACGGCGTATTTAGAGATATAATTCTTGTTTATCAAGAAATATAATTTCAGGAGAAATCATGAAAGTTTTATCAAGAGCTGAAGAGCTCGTAATGCTCTCTATACTCAGGTTAAAAGAAAAGGCATACTGTCTTGAGATTCTTGAACAGCTTGAAAATGCTACCGGAAAAAAATGGACTCTGGGAGGAGTTTATGCTCCTCTTAACAGGTTGGAGAAAAACGGATTGATCGACTCCATCCTGGGGGCTCCTTCACCGGAAAAAGGAGGCAAAAGCAAGAGGTTTTATAAGGTAACCCCTCTTGGAATAGAAGCGCTAAGTGAAATTAAAAAAGTTGATAATATTATGTGGAACGGATTAACGGATTATATAATAGATGAAAAAAAATAACACTAAAATTCCAAAAATCGCACTCTTTGTTCTTAGACGCCTTTTACCCGGTTATTTAGATAATTCGTTCATTGATGACTATGAATTTCTTTATTCGCGAAATGCGCGGGATAAGGGTCTTATCAAAGCTAAATTATGGTTATGGGCGTACATCTTCAAATCTTCCTTACGTTTAGTTTATGAATCAATCAGATGGAGTTTAATTATGTTGAAGAATTACATGAAAATTGCATTCAGGCTTCTTAAAAAACAAAAGGTATATTCACTTATTAATATTTCAGGATTAGCTGCAGGAATTGCTTGCTGTATTTTTATTTTACTTTATGTTTCAGAAGAATTAAGTTATGATAAATTTCAAAATGATGCGGAAAGGATCTACCGGGTCACAATGGATATCGAATCCAAAACAGCAACTCAACCTTATACGCTGGTCGCCTGGCCTGTTGCACCGGCATTAAAAGAGAATTTTCCTCAGGTTGAACAAGCTGTAAGATTATATACCTGGGGTGATTGGCTTATAAAATATAAAGAGAAATCATTTTATGAAGATAGGTTCATGTGGGCTGACCCGGAGGTGTTCAGTGTTTTAACATTTCCATTTATTGAGGGGAATCCACAAACTGCGTTAAGGCAGCCAAATTCTATTGTAATATCCGAGAACATGACGGAAAAATATTTTAATGAAGAAGAACCTCTTGGTAAGCTTATTCAGGTTAATAATAGAGATTACACGGTTACCGGTGTAATAAATGATCCGCCGACAAATACACATTTGAAATACGATTTCATAGCTTCTTTAAAAACAATAGAGAATCCCCAAAGGATGTCAAACTGGCGTGGCACCGAGTGCTATACTTATATAAAACTTACTCCTGATACTGACGCCGGAGCTTTTGAACAGCAAATTTCAAAAATAGCTGACAAATATATCGGAGATGTATTAAAAGAATCCGGATATGTTTATACTTACTATATTCAACCGGTTAAAGATATACACTTATATTCCAATTTGCAGGGAGAACTGGTACCTATAGATCCCCCTGGAAGTCCCTTAAATAACTATATTTTTTCAGCCATTGCAGTTTTTGTATTATTGATAGCATGTATTAATTTTATTAATCTTTCCACAGCCAGGTCTGCTGTAAGAGCAAAAGAGGTTGGGATGCGGAAAGTAATTGGAGCACACCGGCTTCATCTAATAAATCAATTTCTGGGCGAGTCTTTGCTGCTGTCGTTCTTTGCAGTTTTCTTAGCGTTATTTCTGGTAATCGTCCTGCTGCCTATGTTTAATGAAATTGCAGGAAAAGAATTTGCATTTACCAGTGTCATGAATTTGAGGGTAATTTCAATAGTTACAGGTATCGGATTATTCGCAGGTATTGCAGGCGGGAGTTTTCCTGCTTTTTCCATTTCGGCTTTCAAACCTGCAACTGTAATTAAAGGGTCTTTAAGTACCGGTTCGAAAAAAAATGTATTACGAAAGGTGCTTGTAGTAGGACAATTCTCAATTTCCATAATACTGATAATCGGGGTAATTGTGATTTATCGTCAGATTGATTTTATGAAGAGCAGGGATATCGGTTTTGATAAAGAACAGAAACTTATTATTCAGGTAAGGGGTGGAATTTCACTTAGAGACCATTATAATAAGATCGAAGACGAATTAACCAGGCATCCGTCTGTACTGGGTCTCACATTTTCCTCGCATGTTCCCGGCAGGGGAACGACAAGTTATGGTGTTAGAATTGCAGGAGAGGTTAATATTAAAAATCAGGGTATGAACCATATCTATATTGACGACGTTTTTATCAATGAATATAAAATTGAAATCGCAGCAGGCAGGGCATACCAAAAAGAAATTAGTACAGATATGTCAACTGATTCGGGCAGCGGTGCATTTTTATTAAATGAAGCGGCTGTCAAAGCATTCGGATGGTCTTCACCTGAAGAAGCTATTGGAAAACTAATTACAACAGGAATGGGATCCCGCACCCTCAAAATTATAGGCGTTGTAAAGAATTTCCATTATAAAGGACTGCAAGTACAAGTTGAACCTTTGATAATTGAATATAATCCTTTTATGTTTAAGAATATCAGTTTAACTATAAATATAAACAATATTACCGAAACCGTTTCATTTTTAAAAGAAAGGTGGGGGGAACTATATCCGGGTAATCCGTTTGAATATTTTTTCCTGGATAAAGATTTTGATAAACAATACAATTCAGAAGAAAAGGCAGGAAAAATTGTCGGTGTTATTTCTTTTCTCGGTATATTTATTGCCTGTCTCGGATTACTTGGCCTGACTGCTTTTATGGCACAGCAGAGAACGAAAGAGATCGGTATCCGCAAAGTTTTAGGAGCATCGGTCCCCAGCCTGCTAAACTTATTATCAAAAGAATTTATAACTTTAATAGCGATATCTGCTATTTTTTCATTTCCAATATCATATTATGTTATGAATAACTGGCTTCAAAACTTTGCATACCGGATAAATATTGGAATCGGAACATTTGTTCTCTCTGCATTTTTAGCAATATTGTTAGCATTACTTACTGTAAGTTATCAGTCTATTAAAGCAGCGACATCAAATCCTGTTGAGAGTCTGAAGAATATATAATTGATGAAAAAAAACAACATTAAAATTCCAAAAACCGCACTTTTTATTCTTCGACGTCTTTTACCCGGTTATTTGGATGATTCTTTTCTCAATGACTATGAATATCTTTATTCCAGGAATGTCCTGGACAAGGGATTTACTGCAGCAAGATTATGGTTATGGGGATATGTCTTGAAATCATCTTTACGTTTAGTTTATGAATCAATCAGATGGAGTTTAATTATGTTCAAAAATTACATGAAGACTGCTTTAAGGCATTTTGCAGGTCAAAAGGTTTTCTCTTTTATAAATGTTACCGGCCTGGCTGTCGGATTGGCAGTCAGTTTTGTCATTCTATTGTATGTTTATAATGAATTTGGTTACGACAGGTTCCATAGAAAATTTGATAGAATTTACAGGGTAACAACATTCGATAACAACCAGAATCAGAGGTATGGGGGCGCTCCATATCTGCTTGGACCAAAAATTTCAGATAGTATACCTGAGATTGAAAAAGCTGCGAGGATAATGAAGTGGATAGATGTCATGGTAAAAACAGGTCAGAATGAATTTATTTCGGAAAACAGATTTTTTTATGCAGATAAAGAACTGTTTGATATTTTTGATTTTCCATTTGTTTATGGTAATCCGGAGGCTGCGTTAACGGATATGTATTCAATTGTATTGACTGAAAAAATGGCGAAAAAATATTTTGGTGAAAAAAATCCTGTGGGAAAATCAATTTTTGTTCGAACAATAATTCCGAATTCAAAAACCATCAAACTTAATATAACGGGTGTGCTTAAAGATTTTCCATCCAATTCACATTTCACTGCTGATTTTATTGCACCGATCGAAGGATTATCATGGGTATATGAGGGAAAAGATTTAGGACACAGCAGACCCGGATATGAGTTCTGGCCTCATAAAGAATGCTATACATATATTCTTTCAGAAAATAACATTAATATTAAAGAAGTTGGGGAGAAAATTACTGGTATTTTAGGGGAACAAACGGGTAAAATGAAAGGACTCAATGAAACAAAGAGCTTATATTTACCCGATTACAAATTTGAACTTCAGAGTTTGAAAAAAATCCATCTTTACTCTGCCAACTTTGCTATTGATATTCAAAGACAGGAGGATATTAAAAATATTTTCCTTTTTATCACAATTGCTGTATCTATACTGTTAATTGCAATCATTAATTATATCATATTATCGACTGCCCGTTCGGCAGACCGCTCGAAGGAGATCGGTCTGAGAAAAGTGATAGGGGCAAACAGGTCAAATATCATTTTTCAGATAATGACCGAATCCTTACTGTATGTGCTGATAGCTCTGCCGCTTTCTTTAATTCTGGTTGAATTTCTGCTTCCTGAATTTAACAGGGTATTCAGGTTCGGTTTGGAAACAGATTATTCAAAAAACCTGCATTATTATACCGGGGTCACCAGTATTATTGTCTTTACGGCTTTGTTCTCGGGTGCTTATATTTCTGCATATCTTTCCGGATTAGGACCTATGGATGTTTTTAATAAATTCAACACGAGTTCTGCAAGGTCTTTTTTCAGAAGAGGACTTATTGTCTTTCAGTTAACGGTCTTCGTGGTTCTGACTATATGCACAACTATCATATTCAGGCAGGTTGAATTTGCTGTTGACAGCAGAACACTTGGTTTTGAGAAAGACAATATTTTATCTATTTTTACTAACGACCGTGGGAATAAAGGCAGGTACATCGCTTTCAAAAATGAGATAAAGAACAGCCCGTATATTGAAAATGCAACGGTTACAAAGTGTCCTCCCCCTGCAAATTATTCTAATATTACATATGAAAGATACAAGATAGATCCAAATGCAAAAAATGGGATCAGGTCTTTAGGAATGGGCTCTGGATGGGGGTCAAAAAGTGAAATTAATCTATCCGGAGCAGGTACGGTGTTTGAACTTGAAATTTATGAAGAGATAAATACGGATCACGAGTATTTGGATATTATGGGTATAAAACTGATCGAAGGCAGGGCATTATCTAAAGAATCCCCCTTAAATACAAGATCGGTTCTTGTAAATGAAGCCTACGTTAAAGAATTTGGGATATCTGATCCCATAGGTTTTAAGATCGGTAAAGTTATCGAAAAAAGAACAATAATAGGTGTTGTAAAAGATTTTAAAACACGTTCCATATATGAAAAAACAGATCCCCTGGTTATCACACTTGATCCGTATAGTGTAGGTCAGATCATAGTTAAAGTCAAGGAAGGATACACATCAGAGGCAATAGATTATTTAAATAGTAAATGGACAGAATTATGCCCGGGGAATACATTCACATACAGTTTTCTGGATGAATCTATCGAGCGGATGTATGGTACCGAGAAAAAGCTCGGGGATACCATCGGATATTTTACATTCCTGTCAATTTTCATTGCTTGTCTTGGCTTATTTGGATTGTCACTTTTTACCGCAGAACGAAGAACAAAGGAGATCGGGATACGTAAGGTTTTCGGAGCTTCGGTATCAAGAATAGTTATGCTTATCTCAAAGGAATTTTTCTGGCTCGTAATAACGGCAAATATAATAGGCTGGCCCATTGCCTGGTATGTAATGAACAGATGGCTTCAGGATTTTGTATACAGGATAAATATAAGCTGGGTTACTTTTGTTATTGCCGGGGTGGCTTCTGTTATTATTTCAATATTTACAGTAAGTTTTCAGACTGTTAAGGCGGCAAATACCAAGCCTGTTAACTGCTTGAAATATGAATAAAGTCTTTTAAAAGCAAAAAGCCGGTCGGAGTTACTCCGGCCGGCTTTACATACATTTAAGTATGGCAATAAGCGACTCACTATTAAAATCGACGCTAATCACCCAAACCTTTAATTTTTTATATACTTTTTCGTCTGAATTGATCAAAAAATACTGCTATTATTATAATCGAACCGATTGCAACCTGCTGCCAGAAGGCGGAGATATCAAGAAGGTTACAGCCGTTCCTCAGGATTCCCATTATAAGGGCACCTATCATTGCACCGAGAACCGTACCCTCACCGCCGGAAAAACTTGCCCCGCCAATAACGCAGGCAGCTATAACATCAAGCTCATACCCGGTTCCGGCTGTAGGCTGCCCTGAACTCAACCTCGAAGCCAGAATTATTCCGGCAATTCCGCTCAACAATCCGGCAATTGTATAAACTTTAATTAAACTCCTGTGAACTTTTACGCCTGAATATTTTGAAGCTTCGATGTTACTGCCGATCGAATAAGTATATCTTCCAAGCAGAGTGTATTTTAAAATAAAATGTCCCAATACAGCTAAACAGATTGTTAAAAGAACCGGAAATGGGATCGTATTGAATATCCTTCCTCCTCCGATGAAGTTGAATGACTCCGGCAGACCAAAGATAGGTATTCCTCCCGTAATAATTAAAGCTGCACCTTTGGCAATACCCATCATACCGAGCGTCGCTATAAAGGGGGGAAGTTTGCCCTTTGTTATCAGTACACCGTTTATATAACCCAGTACTGCTCCTCCGACAATTCCCGCAGTAATACCGAGAAAGATACCGCTTCCTTTGGATATTAAAAGAGTAGATAGGACACCGCAGAACGCTAAAATGGAACCGACAGAAAGATCAATTCCGCCGGTGATTATGACCATCAGCTCACCGATAGCAATAATTGCAACTACCGCCATCTGAAGACCAATGGCAAAAAGGTTGTCCATTGTTAGAAAATGAGGAGAAAGCAGTGCGAGAAATGCTGCTAACAGGATCAATGAGAAAAACGGTGCAAACTTTCGCACTATGCCGCTTTTTAGTTCTATTCTGTTCATAACTGTTAGAAAGAATATAATCTTTTATGCGAAAAAATCAAAATGTTTGTTTTTAATCCTTTAATAAACATTTCAGTGATATTAAAAATAGATTTTGAAATGTTAAAAGATTTCTTTAAATTGAAACCAATACTTTTTGCTGACGTATAAATATTTAAAATTTTTAATGTTATGAAGAAAAAATTTCTGATCATACTGATATTAACTCAAATTCTTCTTATAAATTCATATCATTTTTGTCATGAAGATGATCTGAATTGTTCCTTTGAAGAAAGCAGATTAACTTCAGAGAGTGATAACGGTCATCATGACCATTATTCAATTGATCACAGCGGCGTTCATAATTTCCTGATTAAAAACTCCGGTCTGACAGATTTTTCAAAACTGAAATTTAGTCTTCATTCTTTTTTAGCAGTCAGTCCTGAATATAAAACAGACAACTTTGTTTATATTTCTCATAATTACGTTAAAATCGTTTCTTTTATTTACGATGAACATCTCCCTGTTTATCTAAAAAATTCATCTCTCATAATCTAATATTTCCAAACATTTAATATAATATTTATAAAACTCATTTATGGAGGATAAATGCTTAAGAAGAGTATTTTATTCATATTGTTTGTGTTCATTTTATACAATACGGGATTTTCCCAGGAAATTAAGAAGCCGGCGTTGAGTGAATTAGTTGCCCTCACACTGAAGAACAATCCTGAGATAAAAACATTAAAAGAGCTGATCGAGTCAAAAAAGGCTGCCAAAGCATATTCATGGCTTCCCGATGACCCGATTATTGCAAGTGAAAATGAGGAAATTCCATCCGGATCAGCTATAAATAAAGCTGGAGTAAAAAAGTACGGGATAGTTCAGACTATTGAATTTCCATATAAATACATGCTTAAATACAAACTGTCGGATTACAATTTAAAGAGCCTGACTGAGAGGCTAAAAATTGTAATAAATGAAGTAATATTTGAAGCTTCGAGTACTTATTACACTATTGAAATGCTGAATCTGAAAATCAGTAACATGGAAAAAAATCTTGAACTTCTGAATGATTTTTATAATAAAGCACAAACGAAATATGATGTTGGGGAAGTACCGTATCTTGAACTGCTGAAATCAAAAGTAGAGCTTCAAAAAGGCAAAACTGGAATGGAGCATTTGAAAAACCAACTTAAGATAGAATATGAAAAATTAAGATACTATATATATTCGGAGGAATCATACGGATATGAGATCAATACGGAAATTAATTATACAACCGGGAATATCGATATAGGCAGGATCAAGAATGAGACCATGTCAGACCACCCATTGATAAATGAAGCGGAGTATAATTTGAATGCAGCCGGTGTTGACAGGTCTCTAACAAAATGGGAGGTATTGCCTGATATCAGCATTGGTTATTTGAGGCAAAAGATCGCAAATGAAAAATTCTGGATTTTTAAAGCGGAAGTATCAATCCCAATATGGTTCTTTTTTAAAAACCGTAATAAGATCAATGAAAAAAAATATGAATATAAGTCTAAGAAAACTGTTCTTGAAAACGTCAAAAGAAAGCTCGATCTGGAGGTAACGGAGGCTTATTCAAATCTTCAGACTTCAGAAAAAATGGTAGATTTTTATAAAGAGGGAGTTATTAAGGAAGCAGAAGAAATTTACAGCAAGGCTTTAAAAGGTTATGAAGAAGGGGAATATGGTTACCTGGATCTGCTTGAAGCACAAAGAACCCTTCTTAGTACAAGAAACGAGTACGCTCAAATATTGTTCGACTGTCAAATTACAAAGCTTAAACTTTATAAAGCAGTAAATATGTTAAAAGAAAATTAACAGGATTACCCGCAATATTTAAAAGACTATATTATTGATAATGTATATACTTAGGAGAAATATATACATGAGAAATAATTGAAACAAAGATGTCATTACGAGGAGCGAAGCGACGTCGTAATCTCCTGAATTTATGCTGAAATTTTTGTCATGGTGGTAGTAGATTCTCCCGAGTACTCGGGACTCGGAATGACAGCTCTTATTAAAAAATGGTGGTAGTCCAGGTTAAAAAAGAAAATTAAGGAGAAATATTAATGAAAAAGGTGAGATATCTTACAATGATACTTACGCTGTTGTATACCTTTTTTATGTGTGAAGGACACGATGAAGCAGATCATGATCAGGGAGAAACTGCAGAAAAATCTGCCCAAACTACACCGGCTGAAGATGACCATGACCATGAAGCAGACGAGCAGGAAACTGCTCAAACTGAAGATGATAAAGGTCTCATTGGAACCGGAAGCGATTGGGAAAATCTTATTGATCTCCAGACTGCTTCTACAGAATTCAGATCAATAGAGCTAATAATCTCAATTCCCGGAAACATTATCCCAAATCCGAATCAGACTGCCGTTATAAGTCCTTTTATTGAATCCGGTGTGAACTGTGTATTTGTCAATGTGGGAGACAGGGTGAAAACGGGAGATATGCTCGTATGTCTGACAAGCCCTGAGATAGGTATATTAAGGGCGGAATATGATAAAGCTAAAGCTGAATTGGAGATAAAGACTCAGAATTTCGAAAGACAAAAAAGACTTTCAGCAGAAAATATAATATCAAAAAGGTCGTTTCAGGAATCAGAACTTGAGAAAAGACTTGCGGAAGTAAATTTTAATTACGCATACAAAAAACTCCTTGCTACCGGTCTGAAAGAGAATGATGTTGAAAAGCCGCCAACAGGGCACAGTGACGCAGTCGGCTCTACTATTCATGTATATTCCCCGATCTCAGGCACTGTAACGTTCAGGGATGCAAAAATTGGCAGGAAAGTGGATATTTCTTCTAAATTATTCGAGATAATTAACCTTGAGAACGTATGGCTGGAAGCCGATATTTTCGAAAAAGACCTCACAAAAATAAAACTTGATCAGGAAGTTAAAATCAAGGTCAGTGCATATCCGGATGAAATATTTACCGGAAAGATTTTCTATATAGGGAGTACTTTGCATCCGGATACGAAGACAATAAAATTATTAGCTGAAATCGATAACGATCATTTTAAATTGAAGCCCGGAATGTATGCAAATACCGGCGTAGTCATTGATAAGAAAACCAAAACACTCGTCGTTCCCGCTGAAGCAGTCCTGGATGATGAAAACCTTAAAATCGTATTTGTGAAAGAAGGAGAAGAATATCACAGGCATGTTGTTCAGACCGGCATTAAGTCCGATGAATATATTGAAATTTTATCCGGCATTGAACCCGGAAGTATTGTTGTTACAAAAGGGAATTATCAATTAAAATCAAAGCTGAAAATGAGCGGTGTTGACCCTCATGCGGGTCATAATCATTAAATATGTAAAAATTAGATATCAAAACGAAAAAATCAAAATTACAAATAAAAAATCAAAATGATGGATAAAAGATTTTATGAGGATATTACAGGATTTCTCTTTAATACGGAGGTTAATCCCTTTTTGTACAAACGCATGAAGTAATTTTGGATTTTAATATGTGATTTTGCTTTTTGATATTTTATTTTTGATATAACAGTTTGTTTATATTGAACATATAATTTAAAAAGAAATTTAATTAGCAATATATTATTATTATTGATTCATATAGCCATTTAATAAAGTCATTATCATTAATTTTAGAGGTAAATAAATATGATCAACCGATTAATAGAGTATTCCTTAAAAAACCGGACTACTATAATTGTTGCTGTAATCATCCTTATAGGACTGGGGTATAAATTTTTCCTGGATCTTCCTATTGATGTATATCCGGAAATGAATGCTCCGATTGTTAATATCGTTACTGAAAATCATGGAATGGCACCGGAGGATATTGAAACCCTGATTTCATTCCCGATCGAAAGCTCGATGAATTCATTGCCTTATATAACGAGGGTAAGATCAAATTCCGCTCTCGGGATTTCATTGATCAATCTTGAATTCGAGTATGGGACTGACATATATTTCGCACGACAGCTTGTTTCCGAAAAGCTGCAGCTGATCTCTCCTCTTCTACCGGAAGGAACGGTTCCTCCATTTATCGGTCCGATATCATCAATGTTTGCAGACGCAATTGAATTCACGATAAAAGGTGACGATCTGTTTGAGATCCGGGATTTTGCCGAATGGAATTTGAAACCGAGACTTCAGACCGTCCAGGGAGTTTCCAATGTTATTAATTTCGGCGGATTTGTTAAACAGTTTCACGTCCTGCTTGATCCGAATAGAATGCTTAATTTCGGGATAAAAGCAAATGAAGTGGTTTCTGCGCTGGAGGAGAATAATATTAATTCCTCCGGAGGATTTTTGTTTAATGGTCCTGAAGAGAAAATAATCAGGGGGATGGGAAGAATTAAGACGATTGAAGATATTGAAAATATCGTTTTACGGCAGGAAGAGGGTGTGCCTGTTTTTATCAGAAATGTTGCAGATGTTAATATCGGTGCGTACCAGCGCAGAGGAACAGCCGGTGAAAGTGGTGAAGAAATTGTAGCTGTAACTGTCCAGAACCAGTATAACTATAATGTTCTCGAAACAATAAATGGCGTGCAAAAAGTACTGGATGATGTTAAAGAATCAGTTAAAGGCGAAATGACCATTGAGACTTTTTATACACAGCTTGATATGATAATAAAATCAATTAAGAATGTTGAAACTGCAATAATTATCGGAGCAATTCTGGTGATCATTGTTTTGTATCTGTTTATGGGAACCGTAAGAAGCACGCTTATTGTATCGATCTCGATACCGCTGTCATTGATCATTGCCGTAATATTTTTGAAAGTATACGGTCTGACCATTAATATGATGACTCTCGGCGGGCTGGCTATCGGGCTTGGGATAATTGTGGACAGTTCCATTATTATAACTGAGAATATCTACAGAAATTTACAAATAGGAGATAAATCATATTCAGAAGCACTCCTAACCGGAGCAAAAGAGGTAGGAAGACCAATATTTTTTGCAGTATTAATAATTCTTGCTGTTTTTGCTCCAGTGTTTACTCTGCATGGAATTGAAGGGAAAATGTTTATTCCCCTTACTTTTGCCGTATCTGCTGCGGTATTCGGTTCATTGATAATTTCATTGACTATTACTCCCGTTCTTGCTTCGATCTTATACAAAGTAAAAGATATCAGGAAGAAAGAGAATAAATTATTGAACATAATAAAGAAATTATATAATCCGCTTCTTGATCATGCTCTGTCACATACCAACAGGATGATCATTACCTGCGTTGTCCTGATCGGGCTGGGTATTTTTATATCCTTTTATGTAGGAACGGAGTTCATGCCTGAAATGGATGAATCTTCATTGATTATGGATACACTTCTTCCGCCGGAGGCTTCACTTGCTGAATCGAGCAGGATAGCTTCCTTAATTGGCCAGAAAGTAACTGAAATACCGGAAGTCATAAAGGTTGTAAGGCGGACGGGCAGAGCAAAAGGTGCTCAGCATGCTGAACCGGTAAATCTAACGGAATCAAATGTTGTACTCGTACCAAAAGAGGAACGTGACAAGTCTATTGATGAAATCAAAAGCGAAATAAGGAAAAAAGTTGAAGGCATACCCGGAGTCAGTATCCTGCTGAATGCGCCCTTACAGCACCGGATCAATCATGTCGCTACAGGGACAAAATCAGCTGTTGCTGTAAAATTATTCGGTGATAACCTGAATTCCCTGGTAAATATAGCTGAGCAGATCTATGAAATTATGGAAACGGTCAGTGGAGTGGCAGACCTGCAGATCGAACAGGCCGCCGGAGTACCTCAGCTGCAGATCAAAATAAACCGTAATAAAATAGCAAGGTACGGACTTAATATTAAAGATGTTTCAGATGTTATCGAAGTTGCTTTAAACGGGAAAGTGGCAACTGAACTCGTTGAAACACAGAAAAGATATGATGTTTTTGTCAGGTACAAGGAAGAGTACAGGAATGATGAAGATAAAATAAGGAATATCCTTATAGAGACTCCTGCAGGCTACAGGCTCCCTTTAAGTGAATTAGCTGAGATCATCGAAGAGAGAAATCCTGCTATAATCAGGAGAGAAAATGCTCTCAGACGGGTAATGATCCAGTGTAACGTTTCCGGGCGTGACATGGGAAGCGTAGTTAATGACATAAAAGATGCAGTTGCAGGCTTAAATCTGCCTGAAGGATACTTTATTACATTTGGCGGCACATACGAAAACCAGATCAGGGCAATGAAACAGTTGACGATCGTTGTTGCGTTGACAATTGTAATTGTGTTTACACTGCTCGTTGTCAGTTTTAAATCATTTAAAAATGCTCTGCTCATTATTATTAATATCCCCCTTGCTCTGGTGGGAGGGATAATGATCCTGTTCATTACCGGAAATACTCTGTCTGTCCCTGCATTAGTAGGATTTATTGCATTGACCGGTATTGCTGTTCAGGACGGTATAGTTCTGATAAGTCATATTAATAATAACCGGAAAACCGGTATGAACATAAAAGATGCGGTAATAAAGGGTGGAAATAATAAGATCCGTCCCGTGCTGATGACCACTTTTACAACAATGCTTGGGCTCATTCCATTGGCTATGAGAAATGTTACCGGCTCCGAAATTCAGAAACCTCTGGCATTCGTAATAATGCTGGGATTGCTTTTTTCTACCTTAATAACGCTTGTGGTTCTGCCTACACTGTATACGGCTATTGAAAAAGACAAAGGATAATCAATCAAATAATATAATTTTAATTATTGAAATTATTTTATGATATATAGTTATCTAAATATTTCTTGACATCCTCATTATAAATTATTTAT
>JBHPGK010000056.1:0-16525 GCA_042570605.1 Candidatus Zhuqueibacterota bacterium | reverse complement strand
GCTGAAAAATCCGGTGAAAATTCCATAGTTGGTAATCCGATAGGCAGAGATGCACTTATATTGCAGCTAAAGAATGCGATGATAGATTATACCCCGGAAGAACTGATAGAAATAGGCAAAAAAGAATATGCCTGGTGTGAAGCCGAAATGATCAAAGCTTCTGAGGAATTGGGATTTGGGAATGACTGGCTAAAAGCTCTGGAGCATGTCAAATCCCTTCACGTTGAGCCTGGGAAGCAGCCTTATGTGATATATGACCTGGCAGTTGAAGCTATTGAATTTCTTGAGAAAAACGATCTGATAACAATCCCTGAACTATCAAAAGAGACCTGGAAGATTGAAATGATGTCACCGGAACGCCAGCTTGTAAATCCGTTTTTTACAGGGGGCGAAGTGATATCAGTATCATTTCCTACAAATACAATGGAGCATGAAGACAAATTAATGAGTATGAGAGGAAATAATGTTCATTTTGCAAGAGCAACTGTTCATCATGAGTTGATTCCCGGACATCATTTGCAGTTTTATATGTCAAGAAGATATAAAACTTACAGAGGACTGTTTCATACGCCTTTCTGGCTGGAAGGCTGGCCCCTGCACTGGGAAATGCTTCTTTGGGATCTCGGATTTGCAAAATCCCCGGAAAACAAGCTGGGGATGCTTTTCTGGCGTATTCACAGGTGTGCACGAATAATATTTTCTTTAAGTTTTCACCTTAATAAAATGACTCCTCAGGAATGTATAGATCTGCTGATTACGGGAGTAGGGCATGAACCGGCTAATGCGATTGCAGAGGTAAGAAGATCTTTTGAAGGTAATTATCCTCCTTTGTACCAGTGTGCTTATATGCTCGGCGGTCTGCAGATGCGGGCATTATATAAGGAATGTATTGAATCCGGGAAGTATTCTCCAAAAAAATTCCATGATGCGGTATTAAAAGAGAATTCTATTCCCATTAAGCTGTTAAGAGCAAAACTACTTGATGAAAAAGTGGAAAAGGACAACTTACCGGGGTGGAAATTTTATAAATAAAATCAGTATAAATAAAATAGTGCTAATATTCGGTTGAATTAATACTTTTCTAATATAAAAATCACCTAATATGAAAACAAATTGCAACATGCATCGTATACTTTATTAAATAAATTAGCATTTAAACAAAAAATGTGTTAATTCATATGAACTTGAAAAAAGGA
This sequence comes from Candidatus Zhuqueibacterota bacterium, assembly GCA_042570605.1. GTDB lineage: Bacteria > SM23-31 > SM23-31 > JBHPGK01 > JBHPGK01 > JBHPGK01. Next base: position 15,329 of record JBHPGK010000056.1, on the reverse strand, counting down.
ATAATTTTTCTATTTTTTATCGTCTCTCTGGTTACTTCCCTGTCATGGAATTACGAAACAATTTTCGCTCAGCAGGACTTGCGAAGACTCGTATACGAAGTACAGCTTAACAGCCAGAAATTCTATGATAGCATCGGTTCAGTAAGATTTACCGGACGATCAAAGTCCTATGTATATTTTGACTGGCGGGCATTCAGTTTAAATATGATAGCTGATTACGAGGAATATATTTTCGACGGATTCTGGATGAAACCGGATTCTTTAAGAATCAATGTAAAAGCCTTAAGGATAGTGGAACCCGACACTGTAAGAAGGACTAAAATAAGGAGACACCAGCCTTTACCGAATCCGTTCAGGTTTTCATATAATATGTCAGCTATTCAACGTGCAAACAGGTCGTTTAAAGATTCTAAAGGTGATTCGGTTGCAATGTGGCCTGTTTTCCCGTTTGCCATGGGTGCCGACTCAATTTATAATTACAGGTTTGCCGGAAATATTACTTTTCGTGATAAAAGGATAAATATAATCCGGGTCGACCCGAAATATTCAGACATTCCGGCTGTAATGGGAACGTTTATGATAGATCCTCTTGAAAAAATTGTTGTAGGTTCTGATGTAATATTTAATGAAGCGGCTGAATTCAACAAAAGAAGAATGGAAGAGCGGGATAACCTGGCAAAATATATTTTTGGTAGTTTTAATGAAGACCGTCATATTAAGACAAGAAAGGCACTTATTCACGGTTTTTACTGGATGCCGTATATTGTTGAAGAGGAATTTTATGTTACTGTAATTGGTGTTAAAGCGAAAGTTTACAGAGTCATGGAATTTCAAACATATGAGATTGATCCTTTAACTCCGGATACCATTGTATTTAAAAATAGAAAAGTTAATTATGTCATTGATCCGGAATTAACCAAAGAGCTTTACAAGGGCGTGAGCGACTCTACAAAATTGATGGATGAAGAGATAAAACAGATAACCGATGAAGCAGAAAATTATTTTTCATCTCTGGATATTTCCACCGAAATATTTGACCTTGAAAATATGGCGCAAGATGCTTTTTCGATGAGACTTGGGAAAAAGAGCGGCAAATATCTTGATCTTGCACAGCGATTATCTGATAACGTTTTATATAACCGCGTTGAGGGACTGCGCTTAGACTATAAATTTAAGTTTGTAAATCCTGTCATAAATAACCTGATCGTTTCAATGAGGGCAGGATATGGATTCGGTGATAAAAGATATAAAGGGGAAGGAGCGTTTATCTATTTTCTCGGGGAGAAAAAAAAGGTATTTTTAGAAGGCAGCATTTTTAATACTTCGGATTACAGGGAGGATAAACGGTTAATTTCAACAGGAAAAAATACACTTACATGTCTGGTTGATCATTTTGACTATATGGATTTCTTCTATAAAAAAGGCGCGAGTTTCGGTATAGGATATCAGACAACTGAAAATCTTGCACTTAAATTTTCTTATGTTTCGCAAGCTGAAGAATCCGCAGATAATAACGTGAAATTCAGCATTTTTAACTGGAATAAAGAATACAGGTTAAATCCTGATATTCTTGAAGGGTATTACAGGGGATTACATGCGAAAATCATTTATAAAACGAAAAATATAAATTTGAATATTGAATCGGAATACACAGATAAGGATTTTCTTAAGAGCGATTTTTCAAGCACGATCCTCAAGGGTGATTTCCAATGGAATCAAAAATTGTCCAATATCAGTGAAGTGTGTGTTTTTCTTTCCGGGGGATTAAGCAGGGGCAGTCTACCGCCCCAAAGATGGTTCGATTTCGGAGGCAAGACTTTTATTAATTATTACGGCAACCTGCGGGGGATACCCTATAAATATTTTACCGGAGACAGGATGATCTACGGGACAGTCGAATATTTAACTTTTTGGAAAGACATGTTTGATTTTGATGAAAAGCAGACTTTTATCGGTGACCTCAAAAAGCTGCTTAAATTTATTTTCTGGGCAGGAATTGGCTGGAGTGATCTGTCAGATAAAAGCAGAGCTTCCGCATCCGGTATTTTTGTCCCATCACGGATCACAGATGGAATTTACCACGAATTTGGAATTGGGATCAGCGACAGGTTTAATCTTGCGAGATTTGATTTTATACGTAATAGTCTTGATAAAAACAAAATTCTGATCAGCATAAATTTCATGCGATGATCTTATCATTTTTTCAATATTAACGATGTTTTCGCCTTTTCCACTCCATTTACAATTACAGAAATATCATGTTTCCCTTCGTAATGTTTTCTTGTAGACATTTCTTCGAATGAGTGGTTTTTTGATATCGCGTGATTACCAGGTTTGTACGTTTTTTCGGTCAGTTGAAATACTTTCTTTGATATTTTTCCTTTTGACTTTGCATAGTAAACTGCATATTCTATTCGTATTTTTGTGCTTTTCTTTTCCATATTGACCAGGTCGAAAAAAAATTGGACTTTTTCGCCAATAACTACTTCATTTTTATCAGTACTCAAATTTTCAACATTAATATTTTCCGATGCAACATATCCGAAAAGCATCATCACTCGTTTGTTTCCGTTTTTCAACATGGTCCTGCACGCATGTTTTACAATGGCATCAATATCTTTTGATTGACCTGCCCATTTTTCACATATATTGAGAACAATTTCAGGATTGTCTTTTGAGATATCATTCAGGTTGTTTGCCACACTTCTTCTTACGGAATCAGATTCGTCTTTTTTCAGTTTTTCAAGGATGGGCAGTATCAATGACGGATCTTTTTTGAATACCGGAAGCGCCATTGCCCACGGCAGCCTGGGACGGCAGCCTTCACTGGCTAAACGCCTGACTTTATGATCACCATCGTCAGCAAGTTCTCTCATAAACTTCATCATTCTTTCCGGATCTTTCGCGATAAAAGGGCGAACGGCAAATTCAGCACTTGCAAACTTTGTAAAAAAAGCTAATGCAGGCAGTGAGTTTTCCCAATCATCAATACCGTATAGTTCAACATAATCAGGCCAGCTCATTACCTCGAATCCTTTAATATATGGTATTGTTTTTTTAAGTATTTCGAGTGATTCGGTATATGATGAAGGTAATGTTTTGTTAAGAGCTATTGTCAGATGGTGCATCTTCTGTTTTAATTCCCTGTCTTTCCATGTATCATCATAAATTAAACTTAAAAACTTTTCTTTATCAAATTCAGGATAGTACTTTTTTATTACATCTGCTATAGAATTTATTGATGATTCTGTGTAAAACATATCTTTCAAATTTTCTGACATATTATTTCCTCATATTTTGATTGATGATCTAATCTGCGATAATATATAATAAGGATCTTCAGGAATTTAGTATAATTTATGCACAAATATTGAAAGAGAAAATAAAAATCTCCTCATTTAAATAATCCCAACTTTAAATCTCCGGGCTATTCTCAAATCGTCCCTTCGGGACGTTAACCTAAAATCATATTTAAGTTTCCAGAATATAAATACCTGAGCTATCTTCTGATTTTTAAAAATAACAATACAAATTCCTGAAGAACCTATAATAAAAACGGTCATTTTCACAGGAAAATCTTAATACAAAATTTTTGATTATTACAATAAACTTTTTATAAACTTACCATTCGCAAAAGGAAGATTATTTGATAAGTTTTTCAGGCTTTTTAATATAATTACTCATTACTGATTCTGTTGATAAACACCGATTTTCTGTCATTCTCGTGAAAATGGGAATCTCTAAGTTATTGTTATTACTGGATTCCTGCCTTCGCAGGAATGACATTGTCATGAATTTTTACACTTTATCAACAAAATCATTACTAACCGGTTAATTTTAATATTGAGATTCTTCGCTGCGCTCCCCGCTTACTTCGGGACAGGCAGAATGACGAAATAGCACAGATCGTCATCGTCATTCTGAACGTAACGAAGAGAAGTGAAGAATCTCATTGTTTCCGCCCGAGGCGGATCTACCTCTGGTAGACAACTTATAATTGTTTTAACCTCTTTAACTTATTATAAAGTAATAAATTAGGTACTAAACATATAACTTTTACCGGACAGTAGCAATAATTACTTCCATAATTTGTGCTTTTAAACCACAAACTGTGTGTTTTTGCAACAACATTCAAATAATACTCTTACAGAGAAATTTAGTAAATCATTTCAAATTACGCTTAATTCTCTGTCCTTTATTACAAATCAGAAAAAAGCAAACAATCTGGCATGTAATTTGCCTGTTTTCGACATAAAAATCAAAAAAGAAAAAGGATAATAAACCGGTAATGTTTATTAAAAAGCGAAAAAATTAATTGCAACATTATTGGATAAATCCTGTCAGATATATTATGAAATATTTCTAATGAATATAAATAGATGGAGATAAAAAACATGAAAAAAGTTTTTAATGTTCTATATGTGCTGATATTTGCAGGTCTTCTTGTAATACAGCTTAATTGCGGTTCAAATTCCCGTTCAGAAACAAGAAACGGTAATAAGGCAATGGCTATTCCTGTTGAAGCGGATAATGTAATTAAGGGATCGATATCCGCATTCTTTTCCGGTACAGCTACGATCGAGGCGGAAAAAGAAGCATTGGTTTCTGCAATGGTGAGCGGTGTAATTGAGAAAATACATGTGGAAGAAGGTGATTATGTAAAAGAGGGACAAGTTCTTGCAACATTGGATGGTGAAATGCTCAAGCTGGAGAGTAAGCAGATGGAGGTATTATGCAATAAACAAAAAAAGGAATTAAGCAGGAACGAAGAACTCTTTAAAAGGAATTTGATCAGTGCAGAGGTTCTCGATAGAACTAAATTTGAATATGAGTCACAAAAAGCATTATATGACCGTGCAAAACTGCAGGTCTATTACACGTCAATCCGGGCTCCTTTTGACGGTATTGTTTCTGAAAGGATGATCAAGGTTGGGAATCTGCTGCAGGCGAATCAGCACACCTTCAAAATTACCAGTTTTGAACCTCTGCTGGCTGTTCTTCATATTCCCGAACGTGAATTGAGCACTCTTCATATCGATCAAACCGCTGAATTGACATTTGATGCTCTTGATGGTGAAAAATTTTCAGGAATCATAGACAGGATAAGTCCCGTTGTTGATCCGGAAACAGGTACATTTAAAGTGACGATCGAGGTGAACGATTCATCTTTCCTACTTAAACCGGGGATGTTCACAAGAGTTAATATACTCTATGATATGCATGACAATACGCTTTTAATACCAAAAAATTCTTTAGTAAAGGAAGATACTGAATCATCAGTATATATTGTACTGGGTGACACGGTGGTTTTTAAACAGACTGTTTCAACTGGTTTTGAGAATTCAGACTATATAGAGATCACTGAGGGGCTTAATGAAGGTGATGTCATTGTTACAACCGGTATGGGCAGTCTGAAAGATAGTGCGAAAATTGAAATTGTTGAACCTATGAAACTTAATTGATCTATTAGAATAATTGAGCATGGAAAGATTTTTTAGAGCAAATAATTCACGTATATTTACAGGAAAATGTAAAATTCTAAAATAAAGCAAAAGCAAATGAAAATCATTGAGATATCTATCCGCCGCCGAGTAACAATAGCAATGTTTACACTGGCAGTCATTCTCTTCGGGTTTGTATCATTTTTCAGGCTTAAAGTCAATTTATTACCGGAGCTTTCTTATCCGACCTTGACGATCCGGACAGAGTATTCAGGTGCTGCCCCGGCAGAAATTGAGAACCTTATTTCCAAACCGATCGAAGAGTCGGTCGGAGTTGTAAAAAACGTGAGGCAGGTTAGTTCAATCTCCCGTTCCGGTCAGTCAGACGTTCTTTTGGAATTTGAATGGGGAACCGACATGGATTATGCCGGATTGGACGTTCGCGAGAAAGTGGATGCCCTTGAACTCCCGCTTGATGTTAGAAAACCCACAATACTAAGGTTCGATCCTTCTCTTGATCCGATAATGAGTTTTGGATTATATAGAAAAGCAGAGTCCCAAAAGGGACAAATACAGGATGTAAAACTTGTCAGTCATACTTCGGGTAAGAATAATACTATTGAAGAAGAAAGATTAAAATATTTACGGCGTTTTGCTGACGAAGAGATAAAAAAGGAACTTGAATCCGCTCTTGGAGTGGCGGCTGTGAAGATCAGCGGAGGACTGGAAGATGAAATACAGGTTTTTATTGACCAGTCCAAACTGGCTCAGTTAAACATACCGATTGAAAGCATCACCCAGCAGCTATATGCGGAAAATGTTAATCTTTCCGGCGGAAGGCTGGAGGAAGGTACTCAGCAGTATCTTATCAGAACACTAAATCAGTTCCAATCGGTAAGTGAAATAGGCGATGTAATTATATCTCATAGAAATAATATACCAATATATATGCGTGACGTAGCAATTATCCGGCACGGTTTCAAGGAACGGAAAGCAATAACGCGCCTTAACGGCATGGAAGCTGTTGAGATAGCAATATATAAAGAAGGTGATGCAAATACCGTTTCTGCGGCAAGAGAGGTAGAGAAACATGTCAAACGTGTCAGGGGGATGCTGCCTCCTGACCTGGAATTGGTAAAAGTTTTCGACCAATCCACATTTATAACAAAGGCTGTTGACGAAGTTATCCAGTCCGGAATTATCGGTGGTATTCTGGCTATATTTGTTCTTTATTTCTTTCTTCGCAAGTTCTGGACAACAGTAATTATATCATTATCGATACCTGTATCGATCATTGCCACTTTTAACCTGATGTACGGGGCGGATCTGACCCTTAATATTATGTCGCTCGGGGGAATTGCGCTTGGGATTGGAATGCTTCTGGATAACTCAATAGTTGTTCTGGAGAACATTTCCCGGCACAAAGAAAAGGGAAAAGATGCAGTAACTGCTGCACGTGACGGAGCCGGAGAAGTCAGCACTGCAGTAACAGCTTCTACGTTAACTACCATTGCAGTCTTTTTCCCTCTGGTTTTTGTCAAAGGGATTGCCGGTCAGCTTTTCAGTGACCAGGCTTTGACCGTAACGTTTTCACTTCTTGTTTCCCTGGTTGTGGCACTTACTTTGATACCTATGCTTGCATCTTTGAACAGCAGCTCAAATAACGAATCTGAAGAAAAAGATGAAAATATCCCGCTGCTGCCCAAAACCCGTATTGGCAGAATGTTAAGAAAAACAAGGGTTTTTCTGTTTACAACGGTACCTGTCAGAATCTTACGTCTGGTATATCTTGTAATTAAATTGATCTCATCATTTTTCAGGCTGCTTATTAAGCCTTTTGTCAATATATTCAGTAAATTTTATGCCTCCGTTGAAAATGCTTATCCTAAATTGATCCGGTGGGCTCTGCGTCATAAGGCGTTTGTGATACTTACTGCATTGGCATTCTTTATTGTATCGATATTAATGATACCTGAACTTGGAATTGAATTGATCCCTCAATTATCCCAGGGAGAGTTCAATGTTGAATTTAAACTACCCCCGGGAGCGCCGTTAGACCGTACGGATCAAGTTATTAACTCAATTCAGAATAAGATCACGGATTTTCCTGAGATAAAGACTACGTTCTCGGTTTCCGGTACAGGTAACCGTCTGGATGCTAATCCTGAACAGGGCGGCGAGAACTGGGGCGAAATGAATATTATTATGGTTCCCGGTTCACAGCGGGATGGTGAAGAGATCTCAATGGAAAAAATAAGGGAAGATCTGAAGAATTTGCCAGGGGTGCACTATAAGTTTTCCCGTCCCACGTTATTCAGTTTTAAAACACCTGTTGAAGTTGAAATAGCAGGATATGATCTGAAAAATTTGAAAAAGGTGAGTGATGAAATGGTCCGGCGTATGGAAAAATCTTCAAGATTTACCGATATAAAATCTACAATGGAGGAGGGGCATCCTGAGATACAGATACATTTTGACAGAGAAAGAGCGGCTCTTCTCGGAATTCCCGTATATCAGATCGCAGACCGGATAGTGAACAAAATAAGGGGGGAAGTCGCGACTAAATATTCATGGAATGACCGGAAGATCGATATAATGGTCCGTTCGCGCGAAACTGACCGTTCATCAATTGAAAAGATAAAAAAACTGATCATAAATCCCGAGAGCGATAAAAAAGTACCTCTTGAAGCTGTAGCTTCTGTAGTTGAAGATGTAGGTCCCGGAGAGATCAGGAGAATCAACCAGGAAAGAGTGGCGCTGGTCACTGCAAACCTCAGCTACGGAGACCTTGGCAATGCTGCAGTTGAGCTGAACGATATTTTCCGTAAAATACCTCTGCCGCAAGGGACAGTCCTGAGACTGGCAGGGCAGAATGAAGAGATGGCGGTCTCTTTCAAATCGCTGCAGTTCGCCCTTATGCTTGCTGTATTCCTCGTATACCTTGTAATGGCTTCCCAATTTGAATCGTTCCTTCATCCTTTTATAATAATATTTACCATTCCGCTGGCACTGATAGGGGCTGTAGCTGCATTATATTTGACCGGTTCAACTATCAGCGTTGTTGTATTAATAGGTCTGATATTACTTGCAGGAATCGTTGTAAATAATGCAATTGTTCTTATTGATCTGATAAACCAGATGCGGGCAAAAGGTGTTTCAAAATTTGAAGCAATTATTGAAGGGGGCAGGTCGAGGCTGCGCCCGATATTAATGACAACTTTAACTACGATCCTTGCCATGCTTCCGCTTGCGATCGGTATTGGTGAGGGTGCAGAAGTACGTGCCCCAATGGCAATAACCGTTATCGGAGGTCTGACCGTTTCTACATTATTGACACTTGTAATTATTCCGGTAGTATATTCGGTAGTAGACAGAAAAAAATAGGGAAATAATTAATTAGAAAAAATATGAACCTTTCAGAATCATCACTTCGCCGGCCGGTAACTACACTGGTAATATTTTTCTGTTTCATTGTAGTGGGGATAATTTCCTCTCAGCTGCTGCCCCTGGAATTTCTGCCTGATCTCGATGCTCCTTTTGTTGCAGTTAATATTCCATATCCCGGGTCTACTCCTGAAGAGGTTGAAAGGCAGATCACGAAGCCGGTTGAAGAGGTGCTTGCGACCATAAGCAGTGTCAAGCGTATGACCTCCAATTCAGGAGAGAACTTTGCCAATGTACAGCTTGAATTTGAATGGGGTGTCGATACAGATATAAAAGCCATTGAAGCAAAAGAGAAAATTGACGGTATCCGGTCTTTACTACCTGATGATCTTGAACGTTTTCTTGTACAGAAATTTTCAACTTCCGATATTACAATGCTTCAGTTACGGATCTCGAGCGAACGCGATCTATCTAATTCTTACGATATGCTTAACAGAAATTTGAAACGGCGGATCGAACGTATTGACGGAGTTTCCAGGGTAACTCTTTATGGTGTCGAGAAAAAGGAAATACGTATAAAACTGCATCTGGACAGGGTTATCTCACATAAGATAGATCTGAACAGGTTTTCCCAGATCCTTCGAAGAAGTAATTTTACAGTGACCGCAGGAAGGATAACAGATGGAGAGAAACGGTTTGTTGTAAGACCTGTCGGGGAGTTTAAGAGTGTAGGAGAGATCGATGAGCTAATAGTTGGACCTAACAATCTCCGCCTGAGGGATATAGCTGAAATTTCTTATGATAATCCGGAACTGGATTACGGAAGACATCTAAACAAAAGATACGCTATAGGACTGGATGTTTTTAAGGAAGCCGGGGCGAATACTGTAGAAGTAACCGACCGCATCGTAAAGGAGATCGGTGAAATCAGCAATGTTCCCGAAATGCAGGGTATCAATATATTTTACATGGAAAACCTTGCAGAGGGAATACGCAGCTCATTAAATGAATTGCTGAAATCCGGGCTGATCGGTGCATTACTCGCAATATTCGTACTCTTTTTCTTTCTCAGGGAATTGAAGACTACTTTCATTGTTATGCTTGCGATCCCGTTCTCGCTGCTTGTTACAATGTCATTTATGTATTTTATGGGACTTTCTTTAAATATTCTCAGTATGATGGGTCTGATGCTCGCTGTAGGTATGCTTGTTGATAATGCAGTCGTTGTTACCGAAAGTATACACAGGCATAAAATTAATACTTCTGATCATAAAAAAGCTACCGTTAAAGGAGTTAAAGAAGTATCCCTTGCGGTGACAGCAGGTACACTGACGACAGCGATCGTATTTCTGCCGAGTATTGTCTCGGCAAGTGACCAGATAGCTATCTACATTAAACATGTCGCTATGACGATCTGCATCGCTATAGGAGCTTCTCTAATTAATTCCCAGACGGTGATACCTCTGCTTACTTCAAAGATCAAACACGATTATTCAAAGAAGAAAACTACAATTATTGACAAATTATCCTCTTATTACAGCAAGATATTGAAATGGACGCTAAGCCACCGTAAATCAACAATAGCCCTGATATTCTTAGTGTTGTTCAGCATCGCCGTACCGGTTTCTATTGTGAGTTTTGACATGTTCCCTCCGCAGGGAGAGAGAAGACTGCGGCTGTTTTTTGATATTAACGGGACCTACACAGTTGCGAAAGTTGAAGAAGCCGTAGACATTGTTGAAAAGTATCTGTTTGATAATGAAGATAAATTTGAGTTAAAGTCGGTTTATACCTATTATACAGGTAATTTTGCACAGTCGACAATTCTGCTGAAGAAAGATGATGAAGCTCAAAAGACAATGGAGCAGATCCGTGAAGAGATACGGGAAGAGCTTCCAAAACTCGCAATTGCAAATCCGCGTTTTTCAGGCGAAAATTCAACAGGGGGAGGGGAATCTGTCCGGATTCTCCTGGTTGGAAAATCCAGTGAAAAACTCACAGAACTTTCACAGGATATTTCCTGGATTCTCTCAAAAATAGAAGGATTTAAAGATGTCAGATCGCAGGCTGAAGCAGGTGAAAAAGAAGTACAGGTAGTGGTAAACAGAGACCTTGCACGGAAATACGGTTTTTCAACTCAGCAGGTAGCCAGCCTGGTTTCTGTCTCGATGAGGGGAATGAACCTGCGTAAATTCCGGGATGAAAGCGGTGAAGTGGATATTCGTCTCGAGTTTCAGGAAAAAGACAAACAGACAATTGAAAATCTTCGCAATTTACCTTTGTTCAATTCCGGCAATAAACAGCTAAAGCTTGCATCTGTTGCGGATTTCAGGGTAAGAAAAGGACCACGGAATATATTCAGGGAAGACCGCGTTACTATAATGGGAGTTAATGCGAACCTGGATGGGATCACCGTAAATGATGCAAGAAACAGCATAAGGGAAGTATTGAATAATTATAATTTCCCTCCGGGGTATTCATATACTTTCGGCAGGCGGTTCAGCAATGAAGATGAAACGGCAGGCTCTATGCTTGTAAATACGCTTCTGGCACTTGTTTTGATCTATATAGTTATGGCTGCATTGTTCGAATCACTTCTTTTCCCGGCTGCTGTCTGGTCTTCAATTCTTTTTGCAATTGTCGGTGTATGGTGGTTTTTCCTGTTCACCGGGACTACATTCTCCCTGATGGCATGGATAGGTGTTTTGATCCTGATAGGAGTTGTTGTGAATAACGGCATAGTCCTGATTGATTATATAAGCCAGCTACGTGCAAAAGGGCAAAGCCGTGTTGAAGCAATTATGCAGGCAGGTCATAACAGGCTGCGTCCTATCCTGATGACGGCAGGTACCACAATTTTCAGCCTGATACCTCTCTGCATTGTACAGACAGGAGTTGGCGGGGATGACGGACCTCCATACTTCCCGATGGCGAGAGCAATTGTGGGTGGGCTGCTGTTCTCTACTGCAATTACACTTCTTATATTACCGACAATCTATGTTGTTTTAGATGATATCAGAAGCTGGGCAAGAATGGTGATAAGGAGAGTAAAGTAATTTTTCCCAAATTTGTACCGAAAAGTGTTCACTGACAACCTTGTACAAAATTTTTACCGACATTCTGTAATCGTTTTGTCAAGAACTCCTTTGATCATAACGTGAGGGATAAAAGGAGGATCTATCTCCAGGACAGTAATAGAAAGAATGGTTGAACTTTCATCCCAATCATATTTTATTTTGCCCGAAAGGCCATTTGTACTGAATGGTACTGTTCCGCAATTATCCTGAATATTTATACCGGCAGATTTTTTTAGTTTTTCTTTTAGTCGGTCAAAAACGGGTTTTGTAACAGAGTCGAATTTCCATTCGGGACAGGCTGACATTACATTTCTCCTTTTAAGTTATAGTCTATTCTTTATCTTTTTCCATAATCCGCTGCCGACCATTTCATCTGCCATTGCTAAAATATTCTTTACAGCAAGAAGAATATCCGTTTCACCAGCCCAATGTCTTCTAATAATTTCGGGATCAGTTTTATTGATTAAGGAATTCAGCACATAAGCAGCCAGAGCAATATCATCGAGGTAGCCGACGGGACCGAGTAATATTTCGGGTATTAAGTCTATTGGTGATATAAAATATGCAATGACCCCGGCTAACTTTGCTTTTTCAGTAACCGGAATATCCTTATCAGCAGTTAACTTGCACAGTAAATGAAATAAATCGGGAGCCAGTAATAATATTTCCGACCATTTATATTCGGGATTCTTATTTAGCCAGTCTTTTATTTTTATCCTTAGATTCCGGTAGAAATCTGATCTGTCGGATTCCATAAAATTGTCTCTAAGTTTTAATTTTTCACATTCTAATTATAATTTAGATACGATAAATGTCCGGTTAAAAATAACAACATATTTTGTGGACATTATAAAACTGGATTCCAGCCTTCGCTGGAATGACACAACATGAATAATAACAAAAAGATAGGAACTGTCATTCCAGCGAAGGCTGGAATCCAGTTCCTTGTGATTTTGACAATTCGATTATTATTTTTCATAATCAATTAATATTTAAAATAATTTGTCTTAAAACAAAAAGTTACGTGTTGTAATCATCTAAATTTACCTGACACTAATGTTTTACATACGTTAAAAATAAAGATTTGTTAATATAAAGTATTAATTCTTAATCTGCAATATTAGATTTGTTTTTGTTCTGCAGGCTGTCCGAAATTAGGTAAGTGTGGTGGTCGGGAAAGTGAGATGGTAAATTGATAGATTGATTTTAAAGTGTATTATTTTATCATCATAGTAGTTTGTATTAGCTGGTCTGAATTTTAGAATTTTATCATTTATATATCTGTTAATCTCATTTTAATCAAGTTAAATGGGAACTCAAATATAAACTATTAGTGTTTTTATGTTAAAACAAGGACGACAATTTTTTAATAAATTCTATAATCTGAGAAAATTATTATGTATGCTAAATTGATTTTGATAACAATAATATTCGGTTTATTCTCAATAGGCTTTTCACAGGAAAATGTGGGTGATGGAAAAATACTCAAGGGGATGAAATTTCCCTTTTTAAAAGTAAAAACATTATCAGGTAAAGAAATAATATATCCTGATTCCCTGAAAGGGAAAATTTCATTGATATTTATTGCCTTTGAAAGAGAAACTCAAAAAAAAATAGATTCCTGGTTTTATCCATATTATGAGAAATACAAATCGAATGAAAATTTAAAAATGTATGAAATCCCAATGCTCAAACGAAGGTACAAATTAATGTCTTTCATAATTGACGGTGGTATGCGGCGCGGAATAGTAAAAAACAGGCATGATTATGTTACTACATATTACGGCGATATTAACAAATACAAACGCATACTTTCCATGGATGATAATTCCGAATGTTATCTGTTTCTACTGGACAGGGAAGGTAATATTTTGTGGCATGAAACGGGAACGGCAGATGAAGAAAAACTTCAGAAACTTTGCGATCAGACAGATAAACTTCTAAAGGAAAGAACCTTATAAATTAAAGCAGTATGTTTTATAATATAATCTTCTAAAATAGATGATAAATTCGAAATGTGCCATGAATTGGTGCATAATATTCAATGAAAAGGATAAAAACAGGATCAATTATATACTATCTTATATTCATATACTGTGGTCATATACTCATCAATCATTAACAATCTGTCATCGATTATTCGCCATTTGAAGGAAGATATTGGTACAGGGATATACCCGAGATAGATTCCATCATTGCTAAAAACCTCAAACTGAGCATATTCAGGTCTTATCTTAGTTCTTCCAAATTCGAAGTTTTCGAACCTGCTTCTACTTTTGGGTATCGGATATTTTGTTATTGTTGAGACCCATATATTTCCCATCTGGTCAACTCCAATACCGGTTGAGACCTTAAGCCGGCTGTGCACAGGATTAACATTCATTCTTTTAACCTGATATTTTAAAGGGCGGTCGGCTGTATATATTGTCTCGCCGTTTAGATCCAGTTTTCCAATAATGTTGTTACCAAGTTCAGTATATAAAATCGTATTATTGTCACTTATTTCAAATTCAATGCCACCACCTATTTCATAACTAATTTTACCTTTAATTTCATGGATTTTAAAAAATCCTGCTTCACCAAAGGTTTTTATAAGATTTCCTTTGATATCAAAAATATTAAATAAAGGGAAATCCTCTTTTTTAATTAATGCTCGTGTAGTAAATCCTGCTAAAGATGCTACAATTTGTCCTGATTCCAAAATTCTTAGATCACGAAAATCAGTTCCTTTTCCAGCGATGAACCTCGTTTTTTCTTTCCCATTTTTATTGATGATTTTTAGCATCCTAGACAATGGTTCAAATACATAAATGTCTTCATTTAAATCAAAATTTAAAATATTGGGCCATTGAAATTCGCCGGGTCCCTGTCCTCCGCGGCCGATTGTCTTTAAATATTTGCCTTTGTGATTAAATATTTTTATCCTGTTATTTTTCATCTCCAGTATGTATACGTTCTTATCTTTATCCTGAATAACATCCATGATATCATTCATCATATATTTCTCATCATCCGGATCAAGTTCGCCGTATTGCTGCAAAAGCAGGAGTTTAACCTCAGGTTCATCTCCCCATTTTGGCTTTTTATTGTGAATATGTTTAACACCATTTTTTGTGCTTATTTCCTGGCTGAACAGTAATTGAGCCGCAAATAAGAGAAAAAATAAACAAAAGGTGGTAATTTTAATATTCCGGAATTTCATTCCTTTTCCATATTACAAGTATAATAATTTTAAAATATATAAGTATTTTTGTAAATTTCAAACTCTTTTCAGAAAAAATTCCGGACTACTCGAAAGATTGGTTCTTCAGGAATTATGTATGTTACCCATAACCTCAAGAAATTTTCTGTCATTCCCCCGAAAAAGGGAATGCAGAAAGGGAGTGGTTTTTTAGAAATGGATGTTATTCAGGATAAAGATAAGAAC
>JBHPGK010000055.1:0-16537 GCA_042570605.1 Candidatus Zhuqueibacterota bacterium | reverse complement strand
CGCCGGCAGGATGCTACTCGCATGGTACGTCTCTACATTATCTGAATCCGGATTTAGAACGCTTTTATTCCACCTATTACTCAAAATACCTGACGGCATTTTCAAATATTTTCAAGCCATTCGGCTTTACAGGAGGATCTCCGGTAATTCTATTGCGGAAATAATGCGGGTGATTATAAGGATACAGGAATGCTTCAGGGTGCGGCATTATTCCGAAAATCCGCCCGGTTTCATCACAGATGCCTGCAATTCCCATCTCTGAACCATTCGGATTATACGGGTATTCATCCGTGACTTCATTTGTTTCAGGATGAACATATTGAACAGCAATGTGATTATTATTCTTAATTCTCTCCATCACACTATTATCAAGAGGGATAAACTGCCCCTCCCCATGCCTTACGGGAACTTCCATAAAGTCTATACCTTTGGTAAATACGCAGGGAGAATTTGAGTTCACTTTTAATCTTACCCATGTATCAAAGTAACCGGGATTTTTATTTCCCGCAAGGGTAACAGCCGGAGTCGTATAGTCTCCATCAAACCCGGGTAGAACTCCCATTTTTACCATAGGCTGAAATCCATTGCATATTCCTATAAAAAGGTTACCATTATGTATGAATTCAAGAAATTGATCTCTAAGATTGTACTTGAATTTTACTGCCAGGACTTTTCCTGCAGAGATATGGTCACCGAAAGCGAATCCTCCGATAAATGCCAGTACCCGGTATTTTTTTAAAGTGTCTTTATTTTCAATTATATCATTAACATGTATTATATCAGCAGAGGCGCCGCCCATTTCAAATGCCAGAGCTGTTTCTTTTTCACAATTTAAACCAAATCCTGTTAAAACAAGAGCCTTGACCTTAGATTGCATTTAATTTCTCCTTCCAGATTCTTTTAAGCTCAAATAAATCAGCATGAACAATTTTTTCGCCGCTGACACCTTTAATTATTATTTCATTATTGTCCAATACTCTCCCAATTGCATACAGGGGCAGATTTTTAAAAAGTTTTTCAAACGCTTCCGCATGATTTCCTGAAACTGTTACAATAAACCTGCTGTTGGATTCTGAAAACAAGAGCTGATAATCATAAAAACAATCATTTAAATTGATCTCACGCAGATCAACTTCAAGCCCCAGCTCGCCAGCCATAGCAGTTTTCACAAGTGCAGCGCCAAGACCTCCTTTTACCGGAGTATGCACAGAGTGCACCATTTCCATATTAACAGCCTCATATAAAGCAGAATATATTTGTTTTGCCCCTTCCGGATCTACTTTGGGAACATTTGTTCCTGGATATATATCGATGCCTTCTGATTCAGCCATATACCTGTAAAACTCTGATCCCCCGCATTCATTATACGTATTACCGACAAGGTATATTATATCACCGGCTTTTTTCAAATCCATCGTTACCGCTTTTCTAATATCATTTATTTTGCCTAATGCAGAAAAAAGCAGTGTTGGAGGAATAGAAATTTTCCTCCCTTCTAATATGGAATCATTTTTCATACTGTCCTTGCCTGAGATACAAGGCACATTAAATGCTTTTGTGTATTCATAAAGAGCTTTATTAGCCCTGACAAGCTGTGCAAGCTTTTCGTAACCATCCGGCGTTTTTTCAGATTGGACAGGATCAGGCCAGCAGAAATTGTCCAGCCCGGCAATCCTGTCAGGATCACCGCCTACAGCGACCACTCTCCGAACAGCCTCATCAATAACAGAAGCAGCCATATGATATGTATCTATATCAGAATAGAAAGGATTTATTCCCTCCCCTAATACAATACCTTCATATGAGCCATATTCCGCTAAAAATATCGATGCATCGGATGGGACATCATTATTTTTGCCGATAAACGGCTTTATAACTGACAATCCTTTGACCTCATGGTCATAATGACGGCACTTTTTTTCATTCGATACAATATTCAGACGTCCGATCATATCCTGAATGACTTTATTGTAATCTATCTGTCCATGTATTTCCATTTCTTTCCTTTTCTCAGGAGCCCATACAGCTTTTAAATCCATTACAGGCAGGCCATTGTGCAGAAAATCAAGGTCTAAAAGTCCGACTATTTTATCGCCATAATTGATCTTAAAATAGCCGGTATTTGTAAATACACCCAGTTCAGATACTTCAACATCCCTTTTTTCGGCTAATTTTTTGAATTCTTCGATATGTTTTTCAGGGACTGCAAGGGACATCCTTTCCTGAGCTTCGGAAAGAAGTATCTCCCATGGATCAAGCCCCTGGTATTTTACCGGCGCTTTGGACAGGTCAAGTTCTGCGCCTCCGGATTGGAGACACATTTCTCCAATCGAAGAAGACAGCCCTCCTGCTCCGTTGTCGGTAATACTGTTGTAAAGACCAATATCTCGAGCTTCCATAATAAAATCATACATCTTTTTTTGAGTGATTGGGTCACCTATCTGAACCGCCTGGGATGGAGACTCCTCGGTTAACTCGGCACTCGAAAATGTTGCGCCGTGTATTCCGTCTTTTCCTATTCTCCCGCCCGTCATTACAATCAGATCACCCGGTTTTGCACTTTTTAAATGGGAAAGTTCGCCAAGTATTTTAACAGGCATTTTACCCACAGTTCCGCAGAAAACCAGCGGTTTCCCGAGATACCTGTCATCAAATATCTCAAATCCTCTTCCATACGGTATTCCGGACTGGTTGCCGCCGTCGATCACTCCCTGGTGCACACCATTTCTGATCCTGGCCGGATGCATCAGTCCTTTCGGGATTTCTCCTTTATAGTATGGTGATGCAAAGCAGTATCCCCAGGTGTTAATCAGGAGTTCAGCCCCTTTTCCGGTGCCCATTGGGTCACGGTTAACTCCAACAATACCTGTAATTGCTCCGCCGTACGGGTCTAAAGCAGAAGGTGTATTATGAGTTTCAACCTTGTAAATGAGGTTAATTCTATCATTGAATTTTATCACCCCGGCATTATCATCAAACACTCTGACGAGCCAGTCAATATTTTCTCCTATCTCTGCTGTTGATCTTTGAATATATGATTTGAAAAGTGAATTAATGACCTGGACTCTGCCTTCTTCAACATATGTTATTCTTGCATTAAAAATTTTATGTTTGCAGTGTTCAGACCATGTCTGAGCAAGGCATTCAAGTTCTACGTCGGTAGGATTTGGTGAAAGTCCCCATTTTTCCCTGTCGGATTTTGTGCTATCCATGTCGTAATAATCCCCGATTACGAACATTTCTTCCAATGACAGTGACAATATTCCTTTCCTGCTGATTTCCATTAATTCGTCATCCGAAACATTTAAATCATACTCTTTAACCTGTACACTTTTTTCTGTCGTGATCTTCGGAATACTGATCTTTCCCTTTTCTTGTTTCCATGAATTATAATCAAGAACTTTTAAGTTATGTATTAATTCATTTGCAAGCAGTTCTTTGCCGATCCTTTCTGCATCTTTCTTCTTCACTTTTTTTCCAAAAAGTATATATTCTTTTTCAGTATAAACGTTCTCTTCAAATTTGAATTGTCTACCGGTAATATCCTCTATTGCCGTTCTTGAGCTTTTTCCGACATTATCGGTCACTCCGGGTTTAAATCCAACCATTATTAACCAGTCAAATTTACTGATATCCAGGAAACCCAGTTCCGCTTCTTCAATAACAGTATCTCTGAATTCTTCTTTCACGATTCCGGCTTCCTTTTTAGAAATATCCATATCGATATTAAATACTTTCCGGGTAAATATTTTTTCAACATCAATATTCAGAAAAGTCTTTATTTCTTTTTTTAAAGAAGCGCCTTCAGAATCATATTCTTCTTTTTTAAATCCAATTTCAATTCTGTATGCCATTTATTCCTCTGGGTTTAATTAAAAAAATTAATTTATATTTGAATGCACAATTCTCACTTAACATATTCTGCTGCATTATCAGCAATTATTTTTGCTGTTTTAAGTGTTACATACTCAGGGACTTCTTCCCCTTTAAGGATTTTCAGTGCATATTCCACAGCTTCTTTTCCACAGTTTGGATATAGAAATGTTGCAGTCAGCTGCCCGTCAATAACAGCCTGACAGCCTCCTTCAGGACCCGGCAGTGCATCTATCCCCAAGAATTTCATTTCATTCTCTCTTCCCGCATTCTTAGCAGCAATAAATGCCCCGATCGCCATAGGATCATTATGTCCGTAAACAAGATCGATCTGTTCCAATGATTGTAAAGCGTTCTCCATGATCTCTTTACCCCGCCGTCTTAGCCATGCACCATCCTGGGCATAGATTATTTCAATTTCCGGATAATCCTTTATTCCCTCAGCGAAACCATCATGACGTTCCTGAGCGGGTGTGGAACCTTTAAGACCCCACAGTTCTACAATTTTTCCTTTACCGTTTAAAGTTAGTGCGGCAAATTTCCCTGCTTCCCTTCCGATAAGCAGGTTATCGGCTCCAATAAAAGTTGTAAATGTCTCACTGTCTATCTTTCTGTCAAGGACAACAACTGGGATCCCCTTATTGAACACGCGGCCTACAACAGCTGTTAACGGTTTTGCTTCATTAGGGGAAATAATAAGAAGGTCAACTTCTTTAACGAGAAAATTTTCGACATCTGCGACCTGTTTTGCATTGTCCTGCTGACCATCTGAAATAATAAGCTCGATTTCCGGGTGTTTCGCAGCCTCTGTCATCATTGATTTGTTCATTGCTTCACGCCAGGGTTCCGCACTATTGCATTGTGAAAACCCGACCACCCATTTTTTACTATCTTTTTTCCCGGAGCAGTTTACCATTAATAAAAGAGTTAATATTATTCCTGTAAATAGAAAGATAATTTTTTTCATAAGTTCCCTTTAGATTTAATACCTTTCTTAATTATCTGCTTAAACCCCTGCTGCAGTCTTCCTTCCTGTATTAATACTGCACCGACAATTATTGCACCTTTAAGGATATACTGAACATCTTTCTCGATCCCGTGCAGACCAAGAATATTGGCAAGTATCCCGATGATCAATATCCCGGCAAAAGTACCGGTCATAGTTCCCTTACCACCCATGAGACTGGTTCCGCCTATCACAACAGCCGCGATCGCATCAAGCTCAAACGCAACACCGTCATTTGGATTGCCCTGGCTAAGCTGTGCACAATGGATTACACCAGCCAATCCTGATAGCATTCCGCATGCAGAAAAAGCAAACAATCTTACCTTTTCTATACTAATACCTGAAAATTTTGCAGCATCTTCATTCCCTCCGACAGCGTAACAATATCTGCCGAGGGTGGTCTTAGTTAAAATAATGCCAAAAATTAAAACCATCAATATAAAAATGTAAACAGGGAAAGGAATACCAAAAATCCTTTCAGTAAAGATCTTAAAGCTTTCCGGTGCAGCACCTGCGCCGTATCCGATATTTCTTGAAGTGTTGTCCGATATAAGCAGTGCAAGCCCCCTCGCCGATATCATCATTGCAAGTGTTACCACAAATGGCTGTATCCTTCCGATAGTAACAATCAATCCGTTTATATATCCTGCGGTCAGACCGCCCCCCACTGCGATTACCAGCATTATCCACATGCCCATCTGCCAATCCATAATGCTGAATGCCGTAAGCATTGCAGAAAGGGCAAGGACTGATCCTACAGACAGATCTATCCCGCCAACAAGGATCACGAGCGTCATTCCGACTGAAATAATCCCAATCTCTGAAACCTGACGTAAAACATTTGTAAGGTTTTCAGCCTTCAGAAATATTATAGTCCCGCTTGAGCTTACAGGAGAAAAAATTATACATAAAATAAATAGAACTACCAGACCGAGGAATACACGCAGAGAAGCAATTTTCTGTCTAATATCCATAATATTTTAGTAATTTATTACTGTTGATAATCAGGAAAATCATAAATGAAATTAATTTTTAAATTTAGGTTTATGCTGATTGAATTTCAAGTAAAATCTGGAATTATAGACGAATAAATTTAACATCTCCATTAGAAACGGGATTTAGATTAAAAACCCCTCCTGTAATTTTTTAGGTTTTCATTGGCAATTCAAACCTTGTTTTAACTATCTGAAGTTTGACAGGCTTTTTTTAAATAAATTGTTTTTTGATACAATATTTTTTGATTCCCTTTTATTACATTTAAGGCTGTATGAATACTGCAAATCAATATATTGCAATTTACTCGAAATCTTATTAAATTGAGGCAAAACTGGGTATAAATCAGCTATGAATAAAATACTAATTGTAGAAGATGATGTAAATTCGCTTGAAGGTCTGAAAACTTTACTGAAGGATGAAGGTTACACCGTGACCGGTATGACTGATGCAGAAAGCGCAATAAAGGATTTAGAAAAAAACATATATAATATTCTTCTCACCGATATAGTTTTGCCGGGTATGGACGGTAAGGAACTTTCCAGGATAGTAATTGAAAAGTATGCTTTCACCAAAGTAATTATGTTCACAGGTCAGGGATCTGTTGAAAGCGCTATCGAAGCACTGGAGAATGGAATATACTACTACCTAACCAAACCGATCAGAATTCCTGAATTACTAATTGCTATTAAGAAAGCCCTCGATGAACAAAAACTCAGAAAAGACTATGATGAACTCTTTGATGAATATAAATCCACTTACAGTTTTGATAATATAATCGGCAGAAGCCAGGCAATGCAGGATGTTTTCAAAACTATTAAAAAGGTTGCAAAATCTAATTCGACAATATTGATACGGGGGGAAAGCGGTACCGGTAAAGAAGTCATCGCAAGGGCAATTCATTTATCCAGCCCCAGGGCTAATAAAGAATTTATTGCAGTAAACTGCTCTTCTTTGCCTGATACACTTCTTGAAAGCGAGCTTTTCGGATACGAAAAGGGTGCTTTTACAGGTGCTATGAAAACCAAAGAAGGTAGATTTGAACTTGCTGATGGAGGTACAATTTTCCTCGATGAAATTGGTGATATCGATGCAAATATTCAGGTTAAATTACTCCGGGTTCTCGAAGATAGAATTATTACCAGATTAGGAGGCACAAAAAGCATAAAGATTGATGTAAGAGTAATTACAGCAACTAATAAGAACCTCGAAAAATACATGCAGATGGAAAAATTCAGAGAAGACCTATATTACAGATTAAACGTAATACCGATTTTTCTGTCACCATTAACTGAAAGAAAAGCAGACATTCCCCTTCTGATTGACTTTTTTCTAAAAAAATATTCCAAAGAAAGTAATAAAGAAATAAAAAACATCAATCAGAAAGCCCTTGAATTATTAATAAGCTATAACTGGCCCGGAAATGTCAGGGAGTTGGAAAACGCAATTGAAAATTCAGTTGTAATGACAGAAGGTGAGGAAATTACTGAAAATGACCTCCCTGTTTATCTTCTGTCTTATAAATCCGGAATTCACAAAGAAGACTATTATTTTGGAGAAGAAAGTGACTTGAAATCACAGCTTGAATATGCTGAGAAAATGATTTTAAAAAAAGCCCTCGATGAATGCAGCAATAATAAAACAAAAGCTGCTGACATCCTTGATTTAAGCCTGAGGGCAATGAGATATAAAGTAAAGAAATACGAATTATGAAAAACTTAAAAGAAAAATTAACTCAATGGCGGCTTAAAAAAATACAGAAAAAGCAGCTGAGTAAAAGCAATTTTATCGATTATAGAAAAGAACTTACAGAAGCCAGAAAGGTACTGTTTCTTATCCCCGATGAAAAAACGGAATATACTGAATTCAATGACTTTTTAACTCGACTAAAAAAATTGTTCCCCGCTTTAAAAACATATTATCTGATGGTCGAAAACCATCCTGCAGGAATCATTGAAAGAGGTGCCTTGATCTTTAGCTATAACAAAAATGATTCAAACTTTTTAGATCTCTATAAAAAAGAATTTATTTCCAAACTGAAAAAAGAATCTTTTGATATGATTTTTGATCTGAACAAAGATTTTCATACCAATACATCATATATACTTTTATCTTTAGACGTACCTTTAAAAATCACGTTTTATGATGATTCCCCAATTGGATGTTCAAGTCTTTGTGTGAAACCGGAGGGAGAGGATACCGAACAAAAAAGATTTGATGTACTTTTAAAATATTTAAGTATTCTTTCGTCCTGATCTGCATACAAATACAATTGTTTTCTGATATCCTGCTCGAGTTTTTCAGAAAGTATAATATTTAAAGAAATATTGTATGTAAGGCTTAAATACCATCACACCGGGTATAGCCGGTTTAATTCCCCTGAAGTTGTCTGATTTTTCTTTCGAATTTTTCCTTTTGCTTATCGTTACTTGATTTTTCTATATATTTTCTATATAATTCAATCGCCTGAGAATTGTTTTTCAATTTTTTTTCAGCTAACTCTGCAGCTTTTTCAAGGTCTTTAAATGCATATTCCGAACCGGGATACAAGTCGATGACTTTACTGTAATTAACGACAGCCATCTGGTAGTCGTCCAAGTCTTTTTCAAATATTTCACCAACAAGATGAACTGCAATGTGAGCCTGCAGGTCGGAAGGGTAATCAATATATAATTTCTCCAGGTGTTCAATAGCTTTCAAATAATCTTTCAGTTTTTTCCTGTATATTTTACTGGCCTGGAACAAAGCATCTGCACATCTTTTATCTTCAGGAAATTGAGCTACAATCATTTTATATTCTGCTATCGCCTGAATATAGTCTTTCAGTTTATTTTCATAAATATCTCCACGGATCAATCTCGCCTGAATAATACTCGGATGCTCAGGGAATTTCAATATCATTTCCCTGAGTACTTCCAATGCTTCCTGGTGCAGATTTAGCGGATTCTCAAGTAAATTACCTCTTGAAAGCATTGCGTAAGGCACAAATAAGCTGTTTTCAAAAACTTCCTCAACCATGGAATAAATAAACAATGCCCTTTCGCTGTCATCTTTCCTGAAATACCAGTCACCAATAAAAACATAAATTTCGTCTTTGTTTTCAACTTCAAATTTGGAAAGATATACATAGGCATCCTTAATCAGAAAGCTGCTGAATCCTCCATAATTAATACCATTAAAGTCTTTTAAATAGCTGTAAAACCTTTTCTTAAACTGTACATCACCTATATCTTTTATAACTTCCCTTAAAATAATTTCTTTGTATAATTCTGTCTCTTTATTTCTGCTAAAGATTCTTCTCAGGTTTTCAATAGCTTTTTCTTTTTTTGCTGTACCTGGAAATAACCTTACAGTTTTAAAAAATGATAATATTGAATTATCCAGATTCCGGGATTTCTCAAACATCAATCCCTGAATAAACAGGAGTTCATCATTTTTATAATATTCGGGATAATTGGACAAGAATCTGTCAATTTCGTTTGCCATTAGTGAAAACTTGTCTCTGTCTGTTTCTTCAATTGGGATTTGATTATATTTTTTTATAAGGAAAATATATTCTTTTTCTATATCCTGAGCCGCTGCATTTGAAAAAACAATTGCGATTACAAATAAAATTAGAGCAGTTTTTTTCAAAATACCCCCAGACTATTTAATCGCTTTCATAGCGAGAAATTTTGTCAATGTTGCATCCAATTCATTCAGATAATTTATAATGTTTTCTTCAAGGTAATCAAAAATATATTTTGGAACATTATGTTCTCTTGTGAGGATTTCAGTAAGGAACCAGAGTGCTTCATAAAAGTTTGAAAATCCAAAAAAAGTTGCCAGGCTTTTTACACGGGATTGAATATACTGTTTTTCCTGATGAGTTTCTCTTAAATTGTTAAATTCAACCATATCAATTAAAATAGAATATCTTTTCTTTTTCATTTCGTAACTAAAATGAATCAGAATATTCTCAATTTTATTCTGAGGTTTATATACTTTCAAATATCCAAATCTCCCCTGAAAACTACCTGAATAAACCAGATAAGATTTATCTCCTTCAACTTCTTCTCCCTTAGAAGCAAACTTCCATGACTTACAATATAAATTGATAAACCGCAGTTTTCTGTTTTTTGTCCGGAGTTCAAACTGGTCAAGTATTTTTTGTTTTCTGATATCCTCCATTTCTTCAGCGGCGCTTGATTTACCTGTCCTTTGTGAAGCTTCTTTTATTATCGGTTCATCTACTACTACTTCTTCAGGGGCTTCAATCACTGTTTTTTCCGCCGTACTATCTGAAGATTTAACTTCATTATATACTTTTTTTATTAATCCTTCACTTATTTCATAATTTTCTTTTTTAAAAATCCCGGTAAATTTCTTAATATCAGGCAGCCTGTTTTTTGGGAAATTTCTCAATCTGCTCCTTACTATATCAGAAACAACTTCGGTGTATTTGTTTTCAACAATCTCTGCAATCTGCTTAAAATCATAAGATCCGTCAGAAAGGGTTTCAACCATTTTCTGGATTATTATCCTTTTAGTCTTTATTTTATATTTCACAATAATTTCTTCAATTTCTCCTTCAAGTTTAGCTTTAGTTAAGTCTTTATCTTTGGAAATCTTTTTTAATCCGAACATCTCCATGATTACAGATTCATATTCTGCCCTGGAAATTTTACCGTCAAAATTATTAATAATATTTTCCTGTAAACTGTCATTGAAGAAATCTTTAACTTCGAAGTTTTCCTTCCCTTTCGCTCTTTCTCTCATTAGGAATCTTATGGTATCTTTAATCTCATTAAAAATTGGTTTCTTATTTTTATCCATCATAATACCAAATTTAAATTTTAATTACATAAACCTCAGATAACTTTTAAAGTACTGTATTATAATTTACGAACTATTTTAATTTTACATTCAAAATTGCTTTTAATAACTAAGTATTACCAAATATAACAATATGTTAACCGTAACCTATTAAGGTAATTTGTTCTTAATTAAAATCAAAATACTTTTTTATAAAATCATCTAATAACTGCAATTTTAAAACTTTTTCTATTCCCGGCAGCATCAGCTGCAGCAATTATATAAATACCTGATGAAACCTTTTGACCATTTCCATCTTTTCCATCCCAGTAGCCTTCCACACCGGAAATAAAACTTGAATCATAAGTCAGCTTCCTGATTAAGCCTCCATTTTCAGAGAAAACAGAGACAGAACTGAATCCAGTTAAGTTCTTAATTATTAATTGGTTATGCTTGCTGAGGACAAAAGGATTTGGATAAATAATGACATTGGAATAGTTAATGTCCGGTGATTTAAAAGGAGTAGTTAGTTTACTCATTCCCGAATTCGTTCCAATAAAAATATCGCCGTTTTTCCTGTTTATTTCGATAGAGTTAATATTATTATCGATCAAAGGGCTATTTTCAGTTGTATATATATTCCACTCATAATTATAAAAGTTAAAGATTCCCAATCCTTTATCAGTTCCAACCCATAAATTATCAAACCCATCAACAGCAAAACAGTGTATTTCGCTGCTGACCGGGGATATCAAAGATCCAACCGAATTTAGAGAATAATAATTGATCCCATCCGGGGTTCCGATCCATACCGTACCGTCTAAACCTAAATCGAGAGCAGAAATCGTATTACTCCTTAACTCATTATTATTAAGGTAAAACCAGGAATCATCAGATTTATTTCCAAGTGTTCCGTTATAATCCAGGACAAAAATCCCTTTGTTCCTGCTGCCGATCCATATTCTGTTATTATCATCATACGAAACGGTATTCAAAATATTACTGCGTAATCCATCATCGACTGAAAAGTAATACCATTCATTCTCAGGAGTAACACAAACAAGAGCTTTCCCGTTATTTGCAAAATTATTTATTAACCAGATGTTACCCTGACTGTCTTTTTTTATATCTTCAACTATAACAAATTCAGGTGAATCAGAACCTGCAAGTGTATCGCCGGAGTGATCATATTTTTTTACAGTAAAACCATCATTGTCATCTATTACAATCAAGCCGTGCCCGGGTGTACCCAGCCATTTTCGGTTGTTTTCGTCAACCTCGACAACAAAAAAATTCCCGTTATTTAATAATGTGTCAGGAGTAATTGTCTCCCAATTACCATTATAGAATGTATAAACACCTTTAGAGTTACGTACTCCTGATGTACAATACAATTTCCCATTTTTATCAATGGTAAGATCATTGAAAGTATTTCCACCGGGATTATCCGGCAGATAATTATAAAATGAATCAGCTATCTTTAAATGAAGTCCGTTATTATTTGCAGCAGTAAATATGGTATCCCCTGATACCAATGCATTATCGATCCTGAAGCAGTTAAAACCTGTCCTCGTTAAATTATTAATATTCTCACCACAATAAATAGAGCTCCAAACAGAGAAAAAAATCTTCGAATCACTCGAACTTATAAAATGCACCGGCTTAGAATCATTTGTTTTTGACCATGCATTTGATTCCAGCCTAAAAACACCATTTTCAGTCCCGATATACAACATCCCTTTAAATTTTGTAAGACCGGTTATACTGCCTACATTTACAGAATAATTTGTCCAGAATTCAGGATCCTGAAGGTTTGGTGAATCAAGACTTGCAAAAGCAATACCCTCTGCGGTTATTGCCCAGAGAGTATCATCAATCACATATGTTTTTCTAACTTTTATTGATGAAGTGAAACCACCCAGATTTTTAAAATTAGACCTGATCTCATCTTTATCAAGTAAATATTCACTGATACCAATATCATTGGCAATAAACATTCTATTATTATGAATACATATGTCATTTATCTTCAATTCGCCTGAAATATCAATTATTTTTTTGTCCCATCTATTATTGCTCAGGTTTAAACGCATCAGTCCTTTTTCTCTAAAAGCAAACCATATATTATTCACATTATCTTTCTCAACCGATACAACATTATTTGACATCAGTCCTTCTGTATTTGAAAATTCGGTTAGACTTTGATCGCGTAAGTCTACGGAAAAAATTCCACCTGAAGTAGCACACCAGACCTGTCCTTCTCCGAAGGCAAAATCTGATATTTCTCCTTTAAATGTATAGGATTTCCATGTAAAATCATCGTGAAATGTTTGGGGAAAAGCAGTTGAAAACAGAGAAAAAACTAATAGAATTTTAATTAAGTTCATTGTTTTTCTAAGACAGGTTGTAAAATATTTATAAACTTTTCAGGAGCTCTGGTAGGTCTGCCGTTTTTAATATTCAGATAACAATGCACTGTATATCCTTCAGCAAGTAATTTACCTGTTTTTTTATTTGAAATATTATATGACAATTTCATTTTTACTTTTGTTAGATCCACCAGTTTTGTGCGAACAAGCACAACATCATCATAGACAGCAGGGGTTTTATAAAACATCCTTCCTTCAATAACAGGCAGTGCTATTCCATTATTTTCAAATTCTTTATATGAATATCCGAGGTTCCGTATAAGTTCAGTTCTTGCCATCTCACACCAGATAAAATAATTTGAGTGATAAACAACCCCCATTGTGTCAGTATCTGCATACCTGACTCTGACCTCTATTTCATTATATTTTAAAATATCTCTGTCCGTATTTTCTTAATTATCTGCATTTATTTTAGAAATGATATCTGCACATGAATGGTCTTTGGGATCACCGGTTATAATAATCTTCCCGCCATATGAAAGCACGGTATCCTTTTCAGGGACAGTTTCTTCAGTATAATCTGTTCCTTTTGCATGAAAATCAGGTTTGAGTTCCAATAACAGCCGGTTTACATTCTGATCATCGAAAAATATCAAAAAATCAATAAATGGAAATTCCGCTAATATTTCAGCTCTTTCCGATTGATTGGTTACAGGTCTGCCCTCGCCTTTTAATTCCCGCACAGAAGTATCACTGTTTAAAGCGAGGATCAAAACATCACCAAAAGATGAAGCCTCCTTCAAATACCGGATATGCCCAACATGTAGAATATCAAAACAGCCGTTACAGAAAACGGTCGTTTTTCCATTTTTCTTCAGTTCTTCAACAATTTTTTTTAATTCAACCAGATCTTTAAGTTTGCGATTGTCCATTGAACACCTATAAAACAAGCGGCACTTCTCTTAACCATTGTATATCGTTCATATAAAACTTTCTGATATCTGAAATATTATACCTGACCATTGCAAGTCTTTCAAGACCCAACCCCCAGGCCAAAACAGGTGTTTTGCAGCCAAAAGGCTCAGTAACCTCAGGTCTGAATACTCCCGCACCTCCAAGTTCAATCACGGCACCCGTATTTTCCATTTTTGCAGTTACCGAAACACTGGGTTCGGTATAAGGGAAAAAATCAGGTTTGAATTTTACCTTTTCAAATCCCATCTTTCTATAAAATTCAGCAAGTGTTCCGAGTAGCGAAGACAGACTTGCACTTTCGTCTACAATGATGCCGTCAACCTGGTGAAATTCAGGCAAATGTTTTTGATCAATTTTTTCTCTTCTGAAAACAGGTCCAATCTCAAAAACTTTATATGGAGGAATCGGATGACCGGCAATGTACCTGATACTGTTCGCTGTATTATGTGTTCGGAGAATTGCCTGCATTGCCTTATCAATACTCCATT
This sequence comes from Candidatus Zhuqueibacterota bacterium, assembly GCA_042570605.1. Lineage (GTDB taxonomy): Bacteria > SM23-31 > SM23-31 > JBHPGK01 > JBHPGK01 > JBHPGK01. The sequence continues at coordinate 2,039 of JBHPGK010000055.1, read as the reverse complement.
TATATCCCCATCCCGTTGAGCCGGTATCTCCTCCGTTTTCATGAGTGTCTTTCACTCTATTTACAAACTCATTTTTCGGCAATACAGTTTTTGCGGGATTTTTCATATAAAAAGTATCCTGCATTTCGCGCGCAGGATGGTCCTGCGGCTGAAAGAGTGCGTCGAAATCCCAGAAAGCAGACTCAACGTATGGTGAAAAAGTCTCTTCAAATCCCATTTCAAGAAAAGCTTTTCTGGTTTCTTCAATAACTTTCTGGAGAGGATGCATCTTTCCGGGAAATTCCTTCTCCAGGATATCATCAACTTTATATTTCCTGAAAGCAAAATTTCTCCAGCTTCCATCCATCAGCATTTCCTGAGTTATCCGGTTAACCTCTTCAACAATTTCCAGCCCCTCATCCACATACTTTTTTCCGGCATCGGTTAATTTCAATACCTTTAATTCTTTCTCCCTGTACTTTACTGAAGTTCCTCTTCCCTTCAAAAGTTTTAAAGCTTCTTCAATATTTACTAATGATCCTATCTCATCTTTATTCAGCTTACCCTTTTCACCCAGGATATTTATTAGTTTCTCATCTTCACCTTCCATCTGCACATCATTTTTTCCTTTATCTGTTACAATAAGGGATTTCCCCTCTTTTTTGAACCAGCCTTTTATTGAACCCCATTTAATTATGTCCCCGATACCTTTCTGTTCAATTTTCAACAATCGGGGAATTTCCGGTAGGTCTAATACAGTATTCTTTTTAACAGCATATTCCAGGGCTATCCTTTCAGGCATACCATCCTGAAATAAAGTCTCTCCATCCCGTCCCAACCTGAAAATTACAATGGGAGTTTTTTCTATTTTAATTAAGCCTTCCTCTTCAAGTTTATCTGAAGTAGCCGTAACATAGGTCTGATGTATTCCCGTTTTCTCGACAACTGCTTCCAGTGCAATTTTATGATCTTTACTTTCAGCAATTGTATTTATAATATGATATTCATTATATTGTACTTTATTTACCATTATAACCTCAAAGTATTAGAAATATTTTCGAACTTTTCACAAGCTTTTTTAATTGTATCGGTATCAAGGCAAAATGAAATCCTGAAATGTGTAGGTACTCCAAATGCATCTCCAGGTACTACCAACAACAGACTTTCTCTTGCGATCTTCAAGAACTGTTCATCTGATACAGGATATTTAATAAACATATAAAAACCGCCTTCAGGGGTAGTGAGTTCATATCCGTTTTTCACCAGGCAGTTAAACAAAATATTTCTTTTTTCCTCATAATGTTTTAAATCAAACGGAATATCAAGGATTCTGGCGATCACATTCTGCATTAATGCCGGAGAATTGACAAATCCAAGGATTCTCAAACTCAATGTCAGTCCTTTAAATATCTCATCTATATTTTTCATTTTGGGATTCAGAGCAATATATCCTATTCTCTCACCGGGGATACTCAATGATTTTGACCAGGAATATACCATAAAGCTGTTTTTATAAAATGTGCATGGGGAATAGTATTTATTTCCGGAGAAAATAATTTCTCTGTAGGGTTCATCCGAAATTAGATATATGGTCTTGTTTATACTCTTCCTTTCCAGCAAATCAGCTAAATTTTTCAGTTTTTCATCAGTATAAACTCTTCCTGTAGGATTATTAGGCGTATTTATAATGATGGCTTTGGTTTTAGTAGTGACCGCACTTTCAATTTTCCCAATATCGACACCAAAATCTTCATCTGTATCCACAAAAACCGGATTACCGCCATAATTGCTCACGTATTTAGCGTAGTCAACAAAAAAGGGTTTAAGAAGAATTATCTCATCATTAGTATCTACAATTGCATTCAAAATGACATTTATACCACCCGCAGCGCCAACAGTCATTATAATACTGTCACCGGTTATACCTTCAAAATATCCATTATTATTTAGACTAACCGCAATTTTGTCCCTTACAAATGGATAACCGGGATTCGGCATATACCTGTGTAATCCTTTTTTGCCTTCTGTGATAACATCAATAATTGCCTTTTTGAATTCCT
>JBHPGK010000054.1:0-16634 GCA_042570605.1 Candidatus Zhuqueibacterota bacterium | reverse complement strand
TAGAATTTAACAGATCAAAAATCAAAAATTAAAATGTAAAATTACATATTTCTGCCAGAGGCAGATCCGCCTTAGTCGGAAAAAATCACATACAATTACTTTACCGTATTATTTCCATTTAAATTATGATCCGTCATTTTTTCTACCTGAGAAGGCTCTAAATAGTAAAAAAAATCGTCTTTTCTCTAATCACTTCTTTTAATTCTGAAGACTGTCTGCCAGAGGCAGATCCGCCTTTGGCGGAATAACCGACGACTGGCAACTAATATTTATTAATTCTTCATTATTAACTATTAATTCCTAACTTTCCTCAAACCTTCCCTGGAAGAACCTCAATTTTTCAGGTTCGTATACAAATTTTAAGCCTTTTATTTTATCGCGGTCTTTATACAGCCGGATTATTCCGTCTGCAACGCTTTTTATATGGTCATTAGTATATACCCTGCGGGGTATGGTCAGCCGTACAAGTTCCAGGGCAGGGCGGTAGTTCTTACCTGTTTTCGGATCGCGTCCCTTACTCACGTTACCTCGCTCCATAGCACGAACGCCTGTTTCAATAAATATCTGCGCCGCCAGCATCTGTGCAGGGTAATTGTCCTGGTCGATATGTTGCAGGAACGCCCGCGCATCCAGAAATATTGCATGACCGCCGGGCGGCAGCACGATCGGAACACCCGCATCTTTCAGCAGTTTACCCAAGTATTCGGTCTGAGCGACACGGCTTTCTATATAAGCATCGTCAACCATTTCATACAGCCCTTCTGCATGCGCTGCCATATCACCTGCGGAAGTCCCGCCGCTGCGGTAAGGTCCTTCGAATAACTGCAGCATTCTAACTGCTTCCTCGTACCACTCCGGATTATCTCTGAAAGTCAGCATTCCTGATAAATTCGTGAGCATATCTTTTTTACTCGATATCGTTGAACCGTCACCATAGCTGAACATTTCCAGAAGAATATCCGATACCGGCACATCAGTGTAGTCCGGGTCCTTCATCTGAATGAACCTGGCATTCTCAGCGCATCTTGTCGCATCGAAAAACACGGGGATTCCTTTTGGACTGCAGAAAGCATACACTTCCTTTATATTTTTCATCGAGACAGGCTGACCGCCCGCCATATTGACGTTAAATTCAAATGAAATATAAGCGATCTTCTTTTTTTCCTCTTTCGCCTTCACATACAGGTCTTTAAGCTTTTTCAGGTCGATATTTCCCTTCCACTGGAAATCGGAAGATGTATCGTGTGCTTCATCAACGATAACATCCACAAAAGTGCCGCCCGCCAGCTCCTGGTGGAGTTTAGTTGTTGTAAAATACATGTTCCCCGGCACGTAATCACCTTTTTTTATGAAAATCTGCGACATGATATGTTCGGCAGCACGCCCCTGGTGGGTCAGTATGATGTATTCATGCCCGTATATTTCCTGGGCGGTTTCAATTATCTCATAATATGCGTCCGGAGTAGCAGGGGATTCCTGCGCTTCCAGGTATGCCAGCCACTGGTCTACGCTCATTGCACTTGTGCCCGAATCAGTCAAAAAATCGATAGTTACGTCTTCACTCATAAGTAGAAAAGTATTATAACCGGCTTCCTTTACAGCCTTTTCCCTTTCTACTTTACTCTTCATCCCTACGTACTCCACCGAATGTGTAGCGAACGGTTCGGATGTGTATTCAAACTCACCCAGGTTCGGGACGATCCATTCAAATAAAGCTTCATAAAAATATTCAGGATCGTTTACCGGTTCCAGAGGTGTAATATTGTCTCTTTGTTTGTATAGAAAGATTATTGCTTCGGCTATTTCTCTCAGCTGAGTATTCCGCAGAACTCTTCTCGGGATGAGTACCGGCAGTTTTTCTACCTCTTCACATGGTCCTGTCAATTGAGTTCTGATGCCGGCAGTCAGGTAAAGAGCCGCCGCTAATGTTAAGGCACCGGATTTTTTGATCCCCGGCAGGAATTTTTTTACATCGAGATAAATCCCGTTATACCCCCGGTCGAACGGAACACCGCCTTCATTAAGAATTTTTGCAAACTTTTCCACCTGGTTATCTGTCCAGCAGGCGTGATTGATGTCAGCCATCTCGATTAATCCTTTGGATACAACCTCCATGGTTCTTCCCGCCATACCTCCGTAAGTGTGCAGACCCTCATATACAACGACCTCGTTCTGGTAGCGTTCATGCTCATCCGGAAGACCTGTCGCAAGAAAGCCGCCGACGTTGCTCATCGCATCCTGCCCGGCATCGAACAGTACCGTATGAGCATTTGCTGCGATTTCTTTTATTTCAGCATCGAGAGAGTCAAACTTCTTCTCACGTTTACAGTGGTAAAATGCATATTCGATGATACACGAAACATCAACAACAAGGACAACGCCGTACTTACCTGCTGTCTTATATATTTCTGACAGGTTCTCTTTTGACAGTACGGAGTAACCGTCGGCATTCAGATCGATATATATAAAAGGAACATTTCCGGGATGTTTTTTCAGGAAATTTTCCAAACCATTTATATCTATATTCCCCTCAAATCCGTCCTGTTTTTTTACGGTAAGGGAATAATACTTCCCTCCGTAATATTCAGCCACATTTTTAGGCAGGGCGGTATTACCTGCGGCAATTTTACCCTTTTTCAAGTAAATTGAGCATAAAAGTTTTATGCCGCCGTACCGGTTATGTACCGGACAGACATATTCAAGACCAAAGACCTCCTTTACTGCCGTCGAAAAATTCTTAAAATTCCTGGCACCTGCATATGCTTCATCACCCAGAAACAGCGCCCCGACCTGCTCCTGGCTCATCGCTGATGTGCCCTGGGTAACCATGTCAAAAGTGACTGATGAAGCCGGCAACAATCCCACGTTATTTTTAACATCTCGCAGAAAGTTCTTTCTATCGATAATTGAATAGAAGTTAAGTTCTCTTACAGACTTTATTTTATACGGCTCGTGTACATGTTCATTTTTATGCATAGTTTTTTCTCCATATAAGAGTCTAAATTATTGTTTGTTTTTGATAAAGTTATTTTTTCTTATGTTTAATAAATTCCTGTGTGATTTAATCTCCTGTTGAGGTGTTCTTTCACCTCAACCTCTACCTATTGCAAAGGTGTCACGAAATGATCACTTTTTAAAATCACACCTTCGCAGGCGGGAATTACATTCTCTTATGTAAAGCAAGAATGTTAATTTTGTACAGTAAATATATATTTATAAGACCCAATTCCTGTCTTTTAGAGAAAATTCAGTATAAAACCGGAGCCGGTTATACAGGTCGATTAAAAAACAGAAGGCTATAATTTCAAACGAATTTTTTTGGTTTTTTACGCCATAGTATGCCGTAAGATATCGTATAGTATATATTTGAAGAATAATTGTTCATATTAATAACGAAGGTTTTAAATGGAAAGGTATCTGTTTATGAGTATAAGAATATTTTCAGGTCTATGCAATATTTTTTTGAATATAAACACAGAGGACACAGAGAAAATTGAGATACACAGAGTTTAGCTTTGAAATTTTGTTTTTTTTTCTCGGTGGTACTCTTTTTACTCTGTGTGCTCTGTGTTAAAACCTCTTTATTTTACAATTATCTCATCGGTAAAGATCCATGCTTTACCTCCTGCACCGGGATGCCACTGCGGACATGTGCTTACATTTTCAGCTTTTACTCTTATATATCTTACAGTTTTACTGTTAATTCCAGTTTTGTATTCTTTAACTGATGTCTCCGGTCTGACTTCTATTATCTGAATAAAAGATTTCATGATATTATAGTTCTCACCGTCCTCAGAGACTGATATTTCAACCTTTTCCGGCAGGAATATCCATGAAACCTGATTCTCAAGAAAAGTACATATAACCTCTTTTGCATTTTCCGTTTTACCGAGGTCGATAACCACGTCCATGTCATTTCCTTCAAATCCCTGCCAGCAGCCATCATTATAATCGTTGCTTCCGCGAAGGCCGTTAATCAGGGCTTTGTCTCCTCCCCCCGGATACTTCACATTGTAAGGCTCATTATAGGTGATCGATTTCCCGACGGCAATGCTGCTGACTTGCTCTGCTCTTCTGCCGCCGATGCGTCCCGGTTCACGTACATTTTTTCCTTTTCGGTTTGTCAGAAAATCTCCGGTATCTTCGCGGGCGGTTTCTGCGAGTTCATTAAGCTCTTTTACTATATCCGGATGTTCATTTATAACATTCCTGGTTTCGCTTATATCATTTTCAAGGTCATAAAGTTCATTGCCGACATCTTCATTTTTTGTGGGTCCCGGGAGTCCGCCTCTACCGGGTTCAAGCCCCCTGTAAGTTCTGGATTTATGCGGGAAGTAGAGCTTCCATCTTCCTTTCCGGACAGCTCTTAATCCGCCCCCGTAATAATAGAAATAATGGTCTCTCGGTTCGGCATCTCTTCTTCCTTCAAGAAGGGGGAGTATATTTAAGCCGTCAATTTTTTTTGAGGGCAGAGGCGCTCCTGTGATTGCAGCAAAAGTCGGAAGTAGGTCGATCGTTGAGGCAATTTTACTACATTCAGTTTCGGCAGGTATTTTTTTAGGCCATTTCATAATACAGGGTACACGAGGTCCCCCTTCCCACATTGTGCCTTTACCTTCACGCAGAGGATAAGCCGAGCCGCCATATTTCCCGAAATTCAGCCATGGTCCGTTATCACTTGTGTAGATCACCAGGGTATTTTCCTCAAGCCCGTTCTCCTTTAAAGTTTTCAAAACTTCACCAACAGACCAGTCGATTTCCATAATGACATCTCCATACATACCCTGCTCACTTTTTCCCCTGAATTTTGATGATGCGGCAATAGGGGTATGCGGCATTGAATGGGGGAGGTAAAGGAAGAAGGGGCTGCTCTTGTTTTTCTCAATGAATTTTACAGCTCTTTCGGTATACAGTGTCGTCAATTTTGACTGATCTTCAAGAGTTTTAATTTCATCTTTCTGCTCATTTCCATCAATAAGGCGTAATGTGGGATATAGACTTTTACGGCCCATTGCTGCAGGTTTTCCATCGTAGCCATAAGGCCACATGTCATTGGAGTAGGGGAGTCCGAAATATTCGTCGAATCCCTGCTGAAGCGGCAGAAACTGCTTATGGTGTCCGAGATGCCACTTTCCGAAGATCCCTGTTGCATAACCCTTTTTCTTCAGGATTTCAGCTATCGTCTCTTCTTCAGGATTCAGTCCTACCTGAGACCATGCATTTAATGCACCGCGGATACTCACTCTTTCAGAATAACATCCGGTCATAAGAGCTGCTCTTGAGGCGCTGCAGACAGCCTGCGAAACATAGAAACTCGTGAATCTCATCCCTTCGGAAGCCATCCTGTCCAGATTTGGTGTTTCAAATCCCTTTGCTCCGAAGCAGCCTATATCCGCATATCCCTGGTCATCGGTAAAGATCAGAATAATATTGGGCAGCTGTCCATCTGAGTTGGTACAATTTATTAGATTGAGTACCCCGGCAGCAGAAATGGTGGCTGCGGCACTACCTGCCTGCTTTAAAAATTTTCTACGGGAAACCTCTTTTTTTTTCATTAAATACCCCATTTATTTTTACAGAAAAGTAGGCTGGATCATTTTATGTATTATTGCAAATTTTTTCAGGAATGTCAATTATAATTTTTCCGTAAACCATTTATTAAAAGAAAGGGCTCACAATTTGTGAGCCCTAATCATTTTATAAAAGGAGCTTAAAATGGTTTTATTCGCATCTTAGAGCATCGATTGGATTTCTTACAGCTGATTTGTATACCTGGGATGCAATTGTGATAATTGCTGTGAACATCGTGATCAAAGTTGCCAGAATAAAAGGATTCGCACTTAGAGGCATATGGTATTTATATATTCCATCCAGTAAAAATTTCAGAAATATGTACCCCCCCGGTAATGCAATCACTGTAGACAACAATATTATTATGATAAATCGTTTTGTGACTAAATTTGCGATCTTTAATACTGATGCACCCATAACTTTATGTATGCTTAGTGCTTTGGTTCGTTTTGAGATCATTAAGGTCACCAGTCCAAACAATCCCATGCAGGAAATGACCAATCCTATTACTGCTATTGCAGCGAAAATTTGTGTGATCACGATAGTATTGCGAAATCCATTTTCAAAAACGCTGTCCTGGAAGAAAAAATTATATGGTCTTTCGGGGAAAAGTCTTCGCCAAATTGTCTTCAGCTTGTCTGAGGTTTGGACTCCTGCAACGGTCTGTATTCTCAATGTAAGATACCTAATATCTTCTTTCTGGGAAATTCGGAACATGACTGGTTGAATTTCATTGAAGAAATACTCATAATGAAAATCTTCAACGACACCGATCACTTTGTATGTTTTATTCTCAAATCGCAAATTCTGATTTATAGCATCCTTCCAGCCCATATTTTGAACAAATGTTTCATTTATTATTACTGCTGCATCCTTATCGGTGCTTGAACCCTGATTGAAAAACCGCCCTTGTTTAAGGCGAATGCCCATAGTTTCAAGATAATTATGCCCGACATCAAAGCGGATAACCTCGTGTTTTACTGCTGCGATTTCTACAGCAGCCTGCCTTCTTGATATCCCTATTTGGTGAGCTGTTCCTGCTGTCTGGGTAATATCAGGATTTTGAATTATAGAATTATTCAGAGCTTCAAACTGCTCGCTGCTTTCAAGTTGAATACTGATAAGATTGTCCTTGTTATATCCCCAGTCCCGGTGCAGTTGATATTGATTGTTTTCCCAGAAAGCGACAACCAGGCATATGATCAGAAAGGTAATTCCGAATTGGATCGATAATAATACGCTTGAAAGTCTCCTTTTTCCGCCTATTTTCAGTTTTCCGGTTATAATATTTACTGGCTGCAATCTTGAAATAAATAAGGCCGGATATATACCGGCACCTATACCTGTAATAATAAGTAGAAATACAAAAAACATCCACAGATGAATATTTGTGAAAAAAGCAAGTAACGTCAGCTCTTCCGGATCACCAGTAATAGTAGAAAGACCGGGAAGAAAAATAAATTCTGTTAAAAGAATCCCGGCAGTCAATGCAAAAAAGCAGAGAAGCAGGTTTTCACCTAAAAACTGTTTAATGATCTGTGACCTCTGACTGCCGACAACTTTTCTCAATCCGATCTCTTTAAGTCTTCGAGTTGCTGAGGCCAGAGAAATATTCACATAATTAAAACAAGCCTGCACAAGAAGTAAAAGACCGATAACAAAAAGCATGATCAGTGCCTCGGGAGTTGAACCGGATGATATTGACATTCTTATATCCTGTGATTCCCAGGAAAGCGTGGGCAGCGGCTCAAAGTCAAAAGATGCGATCGGTCTGTCAATTCGTTCAGAATTATGACGCTGAATAAATCTGTCCATTTGAGCTGCAATTGTTAATATATCATCAGGGTTGTTTAACTGAATGAAGGTCGCACTTGTGAATTCACCCCAGTCATTACAATTTTCGGTATAAATATTTTGTGAATTTTCAATAGAAGTCAAAATATCGAAAGCAAAACTCGAATTTACAGGGAATTCCTCCGCAACCCCCTTTACAATGAATGTCTCTCTATTATTAGTATCAAAAATCACTGTAAGTTCCCTGTTTAAAGGATTTTCATCTCCAAAATATTTTTCCGACATTTCTTTGCTTAGAATTAAAGAATTTCTTTCGGAGAGAACGTCTTTATTACCCAAATATAAAGGAAATGTAAACATTTCCAGGAAATCTGGGTCAACAAATCGAATCGATTCTTCAAAAATCCTGTTTTCATTCCTTATTATTGCGCTTCGGTCTGATACCCGTACTGCATTTTCAATCTGCGGAAATTCCTGTTCCAGAACCGGTCCAAGTGCTCTGGGTGAATTTCCCCATTTCTCCACCGATTTGTCTCCTTCAAGTGAATATACTATCATAAAAATTTTTTCTGCATTTTTATGAAAACGGTCGCTTGTGTAATTAACCTCAAGCAGCAGAAAGAAAATAATACTGCATCCGATAGCTACGGATAATCCTAAAATATTAATAAATGAAGAAAGTTTATTTTTCTTCATGTTTCTTATTGCTGTTTTCAAATAATTTTTGATCATTGCTGCGCTCCGGTAAATTGAATTTAATATAAATCCCGGCATGGATTCAAGAATAAGGATCCAATACCATAACCTTGCTTTAAATGCTCCTTTTCTTTCTAATATATAATTGAATTCTTCTTCATAATCACCCAATAAGAATGAAGACTCGGATTCCGGTAATGTAAGATAAAGTAGATACTCTGCTAATTTGTCTGGTTTTTTATTCATATCTAAGTGTATCAACAGGTTTTGAACGTACAGCTTTTATTGTCTGAACACTTACAGTAACAATTGCCAAAACAAGTGCAAATAATCCTGGAATTATGAACATCATCCATCCGGCTTCAATTCTATAGGCAAAATTCTCAAACAATTTATTAATTGCATACCATGCTGTCGGCCATGCTAACAAGTTGGCAATAATCACCCAAATAATAAATTCTTTTATCATTAACAGCATTAATCCGGTCTCTGATGCACCAAGGACTTTTCGAATTCCTATCTCTTTAGTACGCTTTTGAGTGACATATGATGCCAGTCCTATAAGCCCCATACAGGATATAAAAACTCCTAAAATTGCCGACCAGTGAAAAATTGTTTTTATGCGCTGTTCACTTCTGTAAAGTAGATCAAAATATGCATCGACAAAACGGTATCTGAATATATCATCGGGATTTATTTTCTTGAAAGATTTTTCTATTAAACCGAGTGCAGCGGAGATGTTGTCGGGTTTTATCTTAACATGTGTGTAGCTCAGCCTGGAAGGATTGAATCTGAGAATTATAGGTTCAACAGGACTATGCAGGGGATTAAAATTAAAATCCTTCATTACACCAACAATTTTCAAAATGTTGTTGTCAAACTCAAAGTTTTTCCCAACCGGTGACTCTATTCCCATCTGCCTTACGGCTTCCTCATTTATTAAACATACATCTGTGATATCAGAGGAAAATTCTTTTGAAAAACTCCTTCCCTCGGCTAATTTAATATCCAATGTTTCAGTATAATCATAATCGACATATTCCATCCAGAACCTAACTGTGTTATTTGGATCACCGCCTTCCCATCCCAAACCTGAGATAGCGGTTTGTTTGATAACAATAGGAGAGAAAGAACCGGTTACGTTCATTACTCCCGGAATTCTGCTGAGTTCTTTTTTAAAAAGGTTATATCTTTTGCCGGCGTCTGTTGACATTGAGATTGAAATAACATGGTCTTTGTTATATCCCAGGTCTTTCTTCCTGAGAAAATCGAGCTGTCCCGATAAAGCTATTGCACCGATAATCAGTATTATTGACAGTGTAAATTGTGAAATGACCAGTATGGTCCTGAGTCTTAAACCCCTGGAGGCTGAACTTATTGTACCCTTTAGTATCTTGACAGGTTCAAAGGAAGATATAAAAAATGCAGGATAACTTCCGGAAACAATGCCGGTTAATAAAGCTATACCTGCCAACCAAAAAATAACAGTTAAATTGTCTAATGAGAATAGCGAAAGGTTTTTCCGGGATAGAGAATTAAACTCAGGTAAGATCAAATATACAAGTATTATCGAGATTATCAGTGCTAAAAAAGAGAGAAGCAGGGTTTCCCCAAAAAACTGTCTCACAATGTTCCGTTTTGATGCTCCTACAACTTTTCTCATCCCGACTTCTCTTAAACGGCTGCCGGAACGAGCAGTTATCAGATTCATGAAATTTATACAGGCAATCAGAAGAATTAAAATTGCAAGAGCAGTAAATAAATAAACATATATTATGTCGCCTTTGCTGAATATTGAATCACTAATATGCTTGGAATACAGATGGATCTTTTTCAGCGGTTGAATAATGAATCTTATTGAACTTTCAGGATCTATTTTCTCCTTTTTATAATTGTAGATATTAGAGATTACATCCTGAATTGAACTGTTTTCACCAAGCATCAGATAAGTGGCAAAAGTATGACTGCCCCAATTTTGCGGCATGTCCGGTCCGTAATATTCCGTCAGCGCAATTTCAAAAGGTGATAAAAAATCAGCTTTTATTGAAGAATTGTCCGGGAAATTTTTCATGACGCCGGTTACTAAAACATCATACTGATTGTCGATTGTTAATGTTTTACCGATGGGCTCCTCACCCTTAAAATACTTATCTGCCATACTTTCGGACAAGACTACCGAGTACGGATTTGAAAATACTGAATTAATGCTTCCTTTTATCAGCGGAAATGAAAACATTGCAAAAAAATCTCTCTCAACAAAACCGAAATTTTCTTCACGAAATATTTTTTCTTTCCTTCTAACATTTGCCCTGCCGATATCATAATACATTGTACTCAATTGTATTTCAGGAAAATTCTCTTTTAAAGCTTTACCCAACGGAGCGGGTGTTGATTCTGTATAACGGACAGCATCGCCTAAATGCATTTCACATACGATCCTGTAGAGACGGTCAGTATTTTTATGGAAACGGTCGAAGCTTAGTTCATCCCGTACCCATAAAAGGATCAAAATACAGCAAGCCATTCCTATTGCAAGACCGGAAATATTAATAAACGAATAGCTCTTTTGTTTTTTGATGTTTCTAACTGCAATTTTTAGATAATTTTTAAACATGTCAAATCCCAAGTAAAATGAGTTAATTATAAAACCCGGAATGGATTCTAATACTAAAATCCAGTACCGGATATTCGCGTATAAAACACCTTTTTGTTCTCTTAAAAAGTTAAATTCTTCTTCATAATCACCCAATAAGAATGAAGACTCGGATTCCGGTAATGTAAGATAAAGTAGATACTCTGCTAATTTGTCTGGTTTTTTGTTTTCAGTTTTCATATTTGGATCATGTTGAAAGTTTGTCCAAACCTGCCCACAAAGTTTCATGGACTTTTTGTACTTTTTCAAGTGCTTCAATACCTGCATCTGTTAAATGATAGAACTTTTTTGCTCTTCCGCCTCTTATTGGTGTTGGATCTCCGACTGTAATATCAAGATGAGCGGATTTTTTAAGACGGTCTAAAGGAATATAAACAGAGCTCATCGACCACCGTTTCTCAGTCTGTTTATTTAAAAAGCGCCTGATCGATACAAGAGAAGCATCGCTCTTTAAATGGTAAACAGATAATAAAACCATTTCTTCCTGCCTGGAAAGATATTCCATATGTCACTCCTTATGGATTTAGTTTACTTTTTGAAATATATACGCAAAAAGAGAGAAAAATGTTTCTTTCAAAAAATAAACTAAATATAATATTTTGAAATATGTATGAATTTTAATCGATTTTGGATAATTTTCAGGTACTCAGTTAATTGTAGATTTTTTATTCGCTACACGTTTGCTCAGTCTGAAAAAACAAAATCATGGCATGCTTCGCAGAAGTTGACATTTTTTAGATCGATTTCCTCTACGTAGGTAGAAGAATGCATTACACATTCAAAATTTGGGCAATGAATTAATCCAAAAGTGTGTCCTAATTCATGAACGGATTCTTTGATTAATCTTTCCCTAAGAAGGATTTCATCAGCCGGGAGTCCGTAGTATTCAGTCCTGAGCCTGAATGAGGAAACAATAGCAGCTGTCCCTTTGAGTTGTGCTTCTCCGAAAACAAATGTAAGAATTGGAATATATAAGTCCAAAGAGGTTATTCCCAGTACCTTTTCATTCTCTTTATTTTTTAATTTTAAAAGCTGTTTAAGTATGAAAGTTGAATAGTATTGATTACGTGAGGGGTCATATGCTTTATCTATATTGAGTATTTCATTATCCACCTTTACCTTATGGCTAAGAATGCTGGATAAATACTTGGAAAGTTCAGGGATAAAAGATATGATTTCAAATGAGAACGGAACGATTTTAAGAACAGCCATAAGCTTATTTCTTTAGTCCGTATTTTTTTATTTTGTTATAAAGGGTTACCCTATCAATTTTTAAAATATTTGCAGACTTTGAAACGTTCCAGTCCGTGGATTTCAGAATTTTTGAAATTTGAGTCTTTTCAATATCTTCAAGAGATTCGGAAGTTGAACTGTCATCGGGCATATCAAATTTATAGCTGAGATCCTTTAAGGTTATATTTTTAGATTTTCCTACAACCATCGCCCGTTCGATTGCATTTTCAAGTTCTCTTACATTCCCGGGCCAGGGGTATTTCATTAGGACATTCATTGCGTCAACATCAATATCCTTGGTGCTTTTGTTCATGATTTTATTGTATTTAATTATAAAATTATTTACTAATAAAGGTATGTCGGACCGCCTTTCCCGTAAAGGCGGGAGATGAATTGTAAATACATTTAAACGGTAATAAAGGTCCTCTCTAAAAGTGCCGCTTTTTACAGCGTCCTCAAGGTTTTGATTTGTTGCACATATTATTCTGAAGTCCACTTTAATATTTTCGTTTCCTCCGACCCTTGAGAACTGTTTTGATTCAAGAACTCTCAAAAGTTCCATCTGCATTTTCATGCTGACATTTCCTATCTCATCAAAGAAGATCGTACCCTGGTCTGCCATTTCGAATTTGCCTTTTCGCTTATAATGAGCGCCGGTAAAAGCTCCTTTCTCATGCCCGAAAAGTTCACTTTCCATTATTCCTTCTGAAACTGCGCCACAATTAACGGTGATTATCGGGAAAAATCTGCGGTTACTGCTGCCGTGAATTGCTCTTGCAACCAGTTCTTTGCCTGTCCCGCTTTCTCCGACTATCATTACTGTTGAATCGGTCTTGGCAACTGTTTCAATCATATTGAATATTTTCTTTATTGCAGGACTCTCACCTGTAATCTCTTTGAACGGCGACATTTTTTCAATTTGCTGTTTAAGTATAATATTTTCAGCCTGCAGTTTGCGCTGATGAATAGCGTTTTGTATCATATGACTTAATTCGTCAGGATCAAACGGCTTCGTTACATAGTCGAATGCACCTTCTTTTAATGCCTGAATTGCAGATTCTACCGAGGCATATGCTGTAATTATTATGGTTGTCGTTTCCTTGGAAATCTCTTTTATCCGTTTTTGAAGTTCAAGACCGTCCATTCCCGGCATTTTAATGTCGATCAGTGCAATATCATAAAATTCTTTCTGAAATTTTTTCAATGCCTCCTGAGCATTCTCAGCAGTATCAACTTGAAATCCGTCATCGGTAAACCAGTTAAATAGTGAATCTCGAACCGTAAATTCATCATCGATTACCAATATTTTAAAATTTTCATTTCCAATCATTTGTTTTTACCTTTCAATCAAATGAATAAATATCTTTGAGTTCCGTCGGTTCAGTTTCAACCAGTAAATTAATAATAAATGTTGTTCCTATTCCTGATTTTGATTCCACAACTATTTCTCCATTGTGGCGCTTTATTATCCCATGAGCTACTGACAGCCCTAATCCAACACTTTTTCCGTCTTGTTTCGTTGTGAAAAAAGGTTCAAAAATATGCTTTATGTGATCATCCTGGATACCGCGCCCCGTATCTGAAATCCTTATTTCGATCAGCTTTTTCTCTTTAATTAAATTGATATCCAGGGTTAATATACCAAGTTCTTCAGAATCCATCGATTCAACAGCATTTATCAGAAAAGCCATGAATGCCTGCTGAAGCTGATTTGCATCACAGCTTATAAATATGGGAGATTTTGGCTTTGTTTGCTTATATTCTATGTTTTTTATTTTTAAATGATGATCAATTAATTGAACACTTTTATCAATAATCGATAAAAGATTTTCCTTAGCAAATCCCTGGTCCCTTTGTCTTGCAAACAGGAGTAAATTCTTCACAATATTTCCGCATCGGGTAGTTTCACTTTTAATGAGCGATAAATACTTTTCAATTTCCGCTTTGTTCTCATTTGTCAGGCTGTCTCCATGAACTTTTCTTTGGAGAAGTTTTGTATATACAAGAATTCCTGCAAGGGGATTGTTTATTTCGTGAGCAACCGATGCAGATAATTTTCCCAGCGAAGACATTTTTTCATATTGAATGATCTGGTCTTGTGCTTTTAAAAGCTTTTTTCTTTTCATCTCTACTCGTTCTGAGAGTGTATTTGACCATTCCGTTATTTCCAAATTTGCTTTTTTAAGGTCAATTGTCATTGTATTGAATGACTGTGCTAATTCACCAATCTCATCTTTTCGATTAATTAATATTTTATAGTCCAGATCACCCCCGGAGACGGCACGGGTACCATGTATCAGCTTATTAACCGGAACATGAACAACATTCCATATAAAAATTGCTGATGTTAATGCGACAAGGAATATTGTTATAATAAAGAATATAAAATTTTGATTCTTATTTTCGGCAATTATCTCATCAACTTGCTGAAGGGACATTTTAACATCAAGTACTCCAAGCACTGTCTGAGAAGAGGGATGAGCATGACAGGAAGCATTTGAGCAGTCAGGTTCATTCTTAATCGGATTTATTAATCCCAATACCCTGTATCCGCTTGGAGATTCAAATATTCGTGTTGCAAGTTCAGATGTTGATGAAACTTCGTCAGAATTTTCATTATGACAAATATTACAGGCTTCTGCGTTCATATTGACTTTATGTCCCATCTCTTCTTCGTTAGTGGAGAAGATCACTTCCCCGGCTTTATTATAGATTCGAATACCGTCAAAACCTGTGATTTTTCCGAGGGTACGAATTATCTGATGTACATCTTCTTTTCTGTTTAATAACATGCTGTATCGAGTGGAACTTTTAATTACGTTGCTGGCACGGTCAGCACTGGCAATGACGTTCTGCATACTATAGTTAGTCTGCGTATTTATTATAAAATATGTATAAAATGAAAATAATGCGACGAGGACTAATAACAGAATTATGAACAACCGTGTTGAGATCTTTTGATAAACAATTCTGATAAAACTGGTCACAAGTTTTACCAAATAAAAACACTCCAGTTTATTTTCTATTCTCAAAAGTAAAGAGAAATAATCTGAAAATCAATGATTTATATTTAATCAATCGTTAAAATTTAAGAAAATTGAAGGTATTGTAAGGGATGGGTGTATCACTTAATAAAAGTCTGGATTTATATACAGATCAAAAATTAAATTTTTATATAGTTTTTTTCCGAGTATTTTTTCCAAATCTGCAATTAAATCTCCTCCATCAGCCAATGTTACACCTAATCCATTGCCTTTGTCAAACTTAAATGCTTCCCGGATAGAATTATTTAGTAACTCTATTTTTATTGTGCACCATTTTAAATTGTCTAATTTTCCAATAATCGGGAAAAGTTTTTGCTGTGGATTTTTTATTTTCATCTTGAAAAGGTAAACATCCTTCAAAAACAGCCGCTTCAGATTCATCTTACCCATCAAAGGATTTATTTTGGATATCATACCATCCATATATGATTTTAAAGTTATATTTTTACCTTTTCTGATAATTTTGAGGATAGCATCTCCTTTTGCATATTCACAACCTTTTTCAGGTAAAATAATTTCATCGATTGGATCTAAAATCCTTGCCGAAAGCATGTCGACACCAATCTGATACATATCTTTCTTTTCCGGTTTAACCCATAGTTGATTTGGGTAATAATAACGGTCTAAATGAATTTTGTAACCGGAAATAAGTTTGTAAAGGAATTGATTTATAACTCTGTAGTATTCTATTGAATGCTGTTTTAAGAATTCCCTTTCAGATTGAAAAATATCTGAAATTACAGTTTCAGATTTGGATTTTTTGGGAGTCAGACCCTTCATAACTTTATGGAATTCACAGTTGTCACAATAGAAATTTTTGTTGCATAATTTATATTGTACAACTCCTGCATGCACCCAGAGGCATCTTAGATCCAATCGATTTTCACTATATTCATTCATAATTTATTTAAAATATTGAATATTCTATTCGTTTTTTAAAAATTCATTTGCGATCTCATGCCAGTTATCCGGGGAAAGTTGTCGTACAAATCCTTTGACCGGTGTACCGCCGTCCTGAAGTACAGGTGACAGGCTGCCGCTATATTTCTGACGTACAATATTTTCTGTTTGACTAATCCATGCATCGGCCAGATTTTCGGAAATCAGATTTTTGAGATCGGTTTTTAATTTAGATACTTTTACTTTCATCAGCCAGCCATTTTTATATAATTCTTTACTTATTGACTCAGGATGTTCAACCACATCTTTATTCACTTCAATGATCTCTCCATTTACCGGTGAAAGCATATCTACAGAATCGTTTTTATATTTAAAACTCCATCCTTTTTCTCCCTGGACAATATTAGTACCTTTTTCCGGAAGTTCGATCTTGTCTGGATCTCCCAGCATTTTATGTGCAAAATCGTTTATCCCAACCGTCACAATACTTTCTTCGATCGGTTTTGCCCAACTGTGACCCTGGTGGAAATAATATCCTTGCGGCATCTTAAACCAGTTTCCTGAGAACTTGAACTTTTTTTCTTTTACCTCAAGACCCTCTTCTGCAGGAACAGGCCGCAGCAAAACTCTCCAGAAAAACACAAAAAGAACCAAATAGCCGATCACCATTAAATATTCAATCCCTTTTGTGGAAAAGATGTCTACGTAACTGAAACTTTCCATTGATCTATACTCCTATTTAA
>JBHPGK010000053.1:0-16865 GCA_042570605.1 Candidatus Zhuqueibacterota bacterium | reverse complement strand
TATAACTTTTACATTTTTCCCTGATCTTTTAAGCGCATAAGCTGCCCTCATACCGATCAGACCGCCTCCTAAAACGGCAGCGGTTTCTACATCTTTTAAGGAACTTTTTATGGCGGTTACATCATCAAAAGTCCTCATTAAAAAAACACCGTTCTTTTCCACACCTTTAATTCCGGGCATTTTCGAACTGCCGCCGGTGGCTATCAGCAGCTTATCAAATTTTATCGCTTCTCCGTTGCTGAGAACAACTTTTTTCTCTTTTTCCAGTATCTTTTCTGCCCTTACCCCTAATAAGGCTTTGATATTAAACTTCCGAAAAAAATCTTCCGGCTTAAAATTCAGATCTTTTTCCGGTACTTCCCCGGAAAGATAATAAGATATCAGGCACCTTGAATAAAGCGGCAGTTTTTCATCGGATATAACCGTGATCTTACCTGTTTTGTCTATACTTCTTATCGCTTCAGCACAGCTTATGCCTGCCGCACTGCCGCCTATTATCACATATTTCATTATTTTACCTTCTCGCGTCTTTTTTTCAGTCTCTTTTCAAATTCCTCGGCCGTCCCTGCAAACAGCGCACCGGTTTGACACGCATCTACACAGGCATATCTTTTATCCAGGTCCGGGCACATATCACACTTCAGGATCAGGTTTTTCTGCCTTGTGATCACACCGAGGGGACAGACCATAATGCACATACCGCAGCCGACACATTTTTCCGGATTATGAACGGTTTTTCCGTCTTCATCCTTGAACATAGCGCCCGCCATGCAGGCAATTACACACTGTGCAGTTTCACAATGACCGCAGGAAACTGCAATGGCTCTTTCACCGGCACTACTTACAGCCTGCACTTTTTTGCGTGTTCGCGGAGCAAGTTCTTCAAAAACCGCTTCAAAAAGGGATCTGCTTTCCGAATGTTCAACTGCGCAGGCAAGTTCACAGCTTTTACACCCCAGGCACAGGCTTATATCACAGAATACTTTTTCTTTCATAGACTTTTCTTTATATAAATCAACACTCTATTATTTATGTGAATACATCACCGGTTTAAGTTTCAGGTTTTCCCTTTTTTTATTGATATGCTCTATCATCAGCCCGGCTGCTTTTACCGGGTCGGGTTCATAAGCAAAATTCGCACCTACCATATTTCCAATTTTACCATAAATAAAATCCGATACATTTTTACTGCCAAGAACGGGAAAAGAAGGATTAATAACAGTGAAAACGCCTGATGCTACAGCATAAAATCCTATAGCAACGGCTTTTTCAGACATCCATTCGGGCGCCGCCGCCGCAACAGGCAGGTCGGAAATGTCAGTACCAAGACCACCCTCCTCGAGAATATTGCATAGCAGAACCAGTATCCTGCTGATATCGACACATGACCCGAGGTGTAAAATGGGCGGGATACCGACTGTTTCACATATCTCTCTCAATCCTTTGCCGCAGTATTCCAGTGCATTTTCCGAGTCGAGCAGCCCTGCCTTTGCATCCGCAATGGCGGAACAGCCTGTAGATACAATTATAATATCGTTCTTCAGGAGTTCCTTTGCCATTTCAACATGCCCGAAATCCTGTTTGATCTTTGTATTGTTGCATCCGACAACCGCCGCAGCACCTCTCAGCCTGCCGGATATGATCCCGTCATTCAGCGGACCGTAGCTTGCCCTGTATTTGCCCCCGAGAATGGTAAATATATTCTCAGAGGTAAATCCCGCCACCAGGTTCATCCTGTTTTCGGGGATATTTATTTTCCCGTTATCACGGTTACGGAAATTTTCTACAGCAATTTTCACTATCCTTTTTACCGTTTTCAGGGCATCCTCTTCATTAAACTCTATATGTTCCACACCTGAAAATTTTGCTTTTGGTGAGGTGGAAACCACTTTTGTGTGAAAACATTTAGCAAGTGAAGCAACCCCCGGCATAATGCACTGTACATCAACCACCATCAGGTCAACAACACCCGTGGTTATGGCAAGTTCCTGCTGCAGGAAATTCCCTGCAATGGAAACGCCGTGTCTCATCAGTATCTCATTTGCCGTGCAGCAGATGCCGGCAAGATTTATACCCTTAGCCCCGTTTTTCTTTGCAAAATCGATCAGTTCGGGGTCCTGAACAGCGGCAACAATAATATCTGACAGTGTAGGCTCATGCCCGTGAACAACAATATTTACCTCGTCATCTTTCAATACCCCTAAATTCACTGTCGACCGCACAGGTCTGGGACTGCCGAACATTATATCGGACAGTTCGGTGGCGATCATCGAACCTCCCCATCCGTCGCTGAGTGCAGTCCGCATACCATGCAGAATAAGACTTTCAGGATCATTGTCAACACCCATATTTGTCCGGTGCATCACTTCCACAATTTCACGGTCGATCCCCCTCGGAACGATACCGAGTTTACGCCAGACTTCCCGGCGGATTTCAGGAGCTCTTGCGGTAAAACTCAATTCCCCATGCTGCTGCCCGAACTGAGCGTAAATTTTTTCAGCCAGCTCTTTGGCGATCTCCGGATTTCCCCTGCCGTCTGTTTTTATACCTAACTCTTCTGCAAGTGATTTTAACTTTTCTTCGTCTTTTATTTTATAACCCGTCAGTTTTCCTTCCGCCAGGTTCAGGAGAGTTTGTGTGACACTTCTGCCGTGGTCCGAATGTGCAGCAGAACCGGCGGCGATCATCCTTATCAGGTTTCTTGCAGTGATAGAGTCTACCGTTGCACCGCAGATACCCCTGTCGGGTCCTTCTCCAAATGGGTCTATCCTGCAGGGACCAAGATTGCATATCCTGCAGCAGATACCGAGCTGCCCGAACCCGCACTGGGGCTGCTGAGCATCATACCTGTCCCAGATAATTTCAATATTTTCACATTCCGCAACCTTTATCAACTCCTGCGACGCCTTGTCAGATGATCTATCCTCCGGTCTCATTAAATCGTTTCTCCTGTGTTATAGATTTCAGGTTTTGTATAGCCATATGTTTTGAACAGTATGTAAGTTTTCGAATTTTAACATGAGATTGCTTCGTCACTTCGCTCCTCGCAATGACAACGCTCCCTTTTTTTTTAATAAACAATAGAAGCGAAAAATCTCATTCTATTGCCTGCATTATCTTCTCTTTCAGCCCGTTAAAAACATCCAGCCCTTTTTCATCAACCTTATCCGCCAACTCCTGATTATACCATACAAAACCGAGAATTTCAAGGTCTTTTAACTCTTTTATTATAAATACAATATCTTCTTCGCTGCGTATCTTATTTCCGATAACCATGACCTTTTTGAGTTTAAGTTCATCAGCCATCTTTTTTATTCGAAATGCAGTCTCTATACTTCTTTTTCCCGGTTCAACAACCACGATCATCAGATCGACATTACCCGAAGTCCCCCTTCCGAGATGCTCTATTCCTGCCTCCATGTCCATTATCAGCAGATCGTCCCTCCCTATCAGAATATGCGTGATCAGGGCTTTAGCAAAAGCATTTTCCGGGCAGTAACACCCTGTCCCTGCTTCCTTTATCCTGCCCATAACCAGCAGTCTTACTCCTTTATGCTCAACACAGTATTTATCAGGGATATCTTCAACTCTTGGATTCATTTTGAAAAATCCCCCCATTGCACCGGTACGTTCATTTATCAGTTCCTTCATTTCAGAAACAGGGGTTATCTTATCAGGTTCCGGGAATCCAAAGGTAGCAGCCAGGTTGGAATCGGGATCAGCATCGACCGAAAGAACTTTGTGATCATCTTCTGCAAACGCCAGAGAAAGCCCTGCGCAAACGGTGGTTTTCCCCACTCCTCCTTTTCCTGTAACTGCAATTTTCATAACTATTATATTTCCTTTATAATATCCAAAAATGAAACAAAACCGGGCGAATTATCCGGCAGAACAAGGATGGATTCCTCGTTCATTTCCATCTCTAAAATGCCTTTATCCTCAACTATTTTCCCGATAAGATCAATGTCTTTGGTATCTATATATTTATTAACAAGCCGGCTTATAAGTTCTTCATCTTCTTTATCCCGTACACGGTTAAATATCAGTATTTTCTTTTTAGCTGTTGTTTTAAGTGATTCTACAAGACGGATTATCTCATCTGCAACTTTTACACCTTTTACCGAAATATTCGAGATCAGAAAAAGGCAATCGATATTGACCGTTGTCCGCCTGCTGATATGTTCGAGACCAGCTTCACAGTCTATGACAACAAAATCATATTTAGATGATAGTGTATCCACACATTTTCTGACAATACTATTCACATAACAGTAGCAGCCCGGTCCTTCGGGTTTACCCATGGTCAAGAGATCGATCTTCCCGGATTCGGCAATAGATGACTGTATTTTATAGTCGAAATATTCATGTTTGGACATGCCCGAGGATATTGTCGCAGGATCTTCAGCGGCATTTTCGCGAATATCGCCGAGCGTCTCTTCCACCTCGATGCCCAGCAGCCCGCCCAGACATGCTGCGGGGTCGGCATCTATGGCAAGCACCGGTTTATTAGAATTTTGGGTAAGATATTTTAAAAGAAGGCCTGAAATCGTGGTTTTTCCAGTCCCGCCCTTACCTGCAACGACAAAAATACTTTTTTTCTCTATCAATTTCCGATGATTATTAAATTAGAATTTAATGTGATTTCTTAACCGCAGAGACACAGAGGCGCAGAGAGAATTTTTTTTCTTTTGTTTCTATAAAAGATTTTTTCTCTGTGTCTCAGCGTCTCTGCGGTTATTTCCTTCTTCTCTTCAACTCAGCTGAGACAGCACTTAAAATTTCAAGTACTTTATCTGATAAAGCTGCGGATAACGACCCCATTCCGCAGCTTGGAGTTATCAGGCATCTGTCGAGGATCTCATTTTTTGTAAATCCTTTTTCAGATAACAAGGCAACCTTTTCTTCAAAGTTCTTTATTATTGAATCTGTATTTTCATTCTCGATCTTTGCTGAGGTCGGGATGATCCCCCATGCAAGCACGCCTCCTCTACTAAAGAATTTTTTCAAATGATCCGGGTACAGGGTCATACTCTGGAAATAGTCATAAGCATCAAAACTGATAATATCTATATTTGAATCCATCAGGATAGACCAGTCGGTATTTCCGCAGCAGTGCACCCCGGCGGCTGCACCGTATTCATGAATAGTTTCAACAATTTCATTGATATAAGTGATTACCTGTTCCCGTGACACGTTTACAAAAGCGGAGCCAAAAGCGCTCAGGTACGGCTCATCAATGAACATTATCAGCTCTTTATTGAACTTTTTCAATCTGTTTAACTGCCATGCGGCTTTCATCGCACAGCATTTAACGATCGCATCAACAAGAGCCTCATTATAGAATGCCGACCTTTTATTTTCATCGGTAACGGTCATCCCGAAACTGACAGGACCGGTAATATGACATTTCAGGTATTTGACTGTACTCAGGTCATTACTGTTCAGGTAATTTTCAAATGCAAAAAAACCTGAAGAGTATTCAGGAGAGATTCTAAAGTATTCTAAATCTTTTTCCATATATTTTTCATAGAAAACTTCAAGTTTTTCAAAAATATCGCCGGACGTTTCAAAATAGAGCAGTTCCTTTTTATCGTCTATTACAGCACAGGGCATCCCTTCGCTGTACTGAATGTACATATTTTCCCTGAAATTCACATTCGGAAGCTGAGGCCAGACCGGTATTTCAGGGAGTTTTTCAAATATTTTTTTAACCGTTGTTTCCGGTTCCTTGAACGGAAAGCTCCCTATCGCAGTAGGGGAACATTCAGGGATAAAATTCATAATCTTTTCTGAGAATTTTTAAGTCAAAAATACGTTAATTTCTTAAAGATATAAGAAAATATTTTAAGCATTTTTTTTTGAATATTCAAGACAAAAGTATTTGAAG
This sequence comes from Candidatus Zhuqueibacterota bacterium, assembly GCA_042570605.1. Lineage (GTDB taxonomy): Bacteria > SM23-31 > SM23-31 > JBHPGK01 > JBHPGK01 > JBHPGK01. The sequence continues at coordinate 10,978 of JBHPGK010000053.1, read as the reverse complement.
TTCCCCGGGCATTCTATGTTTTTAATTTAACGAAGATAATTCAGACTTTGTTGTTTCAGTTAAGTACTAAACTTGCGCTTTTTGTGGTTAATTGAAGTAAAAAAGACCGGGATCGCTGGCAATTACGTGTTAAAATTAGGACAATAATAGGATTGCTCCCCTCTGGATCCCCGTTTTCTCTACCGCTTACTTCGGGACAGGCGGAGATGACACAAGGCAGGCAGCGTTTTGTACTTTTAATCGAGGGATTCCTACGGATTTTTATCTGTTAAGGATAAAACTATCTGAATGACAGTTAGGAATGGAAATTATACGCTTGCAGAGGAGATTTTTCACTCTTAATTGAGGATTTGCTTCTCCCGGTAAACCGGGATCGCAATGACAACCTTAGGTAAGGACAGGTTATTTTATGATTTTATGATTGCGTTTTATGTATGGACAGAACAATGTTCTGTCCATACTAATGTCTTTGTATTTTATTATGTAACTACTAACTCTTTTGGCCATTGGCGAATCGGCCTCAGGCGGAAATTCTTAACTCTTAATTCTGCTTATGCGTCTTTGCGCTTCTGCGAGAGACTTTCCTTAGACATGCCGCCACCGCCGGGGAACCTTCCCTTTTAATGAAACATTTTTCAAAAGCGAAGCGTATAAATATATGTTTTTAAAATAAAAACATATTTATGGAGTTAATATGTATGAATTGACCAAACATGAAGAACTGATACTGTTATCGATCGCTAAGTTAGCCGGGAACGCCTACATTGTCACCATCAGGAAAGATATTAATGAGATAACGGGAAAATCGATCAATTACGGCTCCCTCTGTAATACGCTCTCTTCACTCGTAAAAAAGGGATATCTGGATTCAAAGGAGAGCGAACCTCTTTCGGAAAAAGGAGGGCGCAGAAAAGTGCTGTATTTCTTATCAAATGAAGGTAAAAAAGCTCTCAAGCATGCTTATGAAATACAGAAAACCGCATGGAACGGAATTTCCTCAATTATTTACGGAACTGATTGATCCATGAAAAAAAGCAGTAAAAAACCTCCGGTTTTTGCACGATGGTTAATTTCAAAACTCGGATATTATGAGAAAAACTTTGCATTAAAAGATGCACTTGTAGAGGAATATCGTGAAATACGGGAGAAACATGGAACCGCAAAAGCCTTTTTCTGGTATTGGTTTCAAACTTTTGAGATCTTGTTCCAATATTTTAAAGTAACAATCTACTGGAGTTTTACTATGTTCAAGAATTATTTAAAAGTCGCATTTAGAAATTTCCGCAGACAGAAATCTTTTTCTGCGATAAACATACTGGGTCTTGCAGTCGGAATAACCTGCTCTATTCTTATACTGCTGTACATCAATTTTGAGTTAAGTTACGATACTTATCATAAAGATGCAGACCGGATATACAGGATCAACAGGACACTTAAGACAAAAAACGGGATAATGACGATTGCCTATGCTCCAAATATGCTGGGGCCGACATTAAAGAGCACTTTCCCTCAGGTGGAGGATGTTTCAAGAATTGTTTCTTTTAGACCTGTTACAGTAAAATATGGCGAAAGGAAATTCAAGCAGGAAAATATGAGAGTAGTTGAACCCGGCCTGTTCAATATATTGAACATATCATTCATAAAAGGAGATCCTTCTTCAGCATTAGAGCGGCCGAACACTGTAGTTTTGACCGAGGAGGCAGCTCGTAAATATTTCGGAGATGAGGATCCCATAGGGAGGAATATTGAGATCGGTACAGTAGTGTATAAAACCAGGAGTCCTTTTTATGAAATAACGGGTATAGTTACAGCTCCTCCGCAAAATACATTTTTCAAGTATGAATTCCTTTTTTCATGGAAATCCTTAGAACCGGATGAACATACAATGCAGTGGGCTGCGAGTAATCCCACTTTTATCAAACTCGATCCGGCGGTAAAGAGAGAAGAATTCGAGGCTGAAGTCACGCAGCTCTGCAGGGATAATATGGAGGATTTCCTTAAAAGCAGAGGAGCAGAAATATCAATATCTCTTACACCAGTAAAAGATATACATCTTTATTCAAATTTAATGGGTGAACTTGAAACACCCGGAAATCCGGTTTATATTTACATATTTTCCGCAGTAGGGATATTGATCCTTCTGACCGCCTCATTGAATTTCATCAATCTTTCAACAGCAAGATCAGCCAACCGCTCTACTGAAGTTGGAATGAGGAAGATCGTCGGTGCGCAGAGAGCTCAGCTTATAAGACAGTTCATTGGAGAGTCGGCTTTAAGCATATTGACAGCATTTGTAATAGCTGTAGTAGTTACTGCGGTTATCCTGCCTTTTTTCAATCAGATAGTCCAAATGGATTTTTCAGCCGGGGACTTTTTGAACACAAAAATGATGTTTTACTACATTCTAATTCTTATTTGTATAAGCGTAGTATCGAGCATATATCCTGCAATTTTCCTGTCCTCTTTCAGACCGGCCCAGGCTTTAAAAGGGATTGTTCAATCCGGTTCAAGATCGGGCAGGATCAGAAAGATCCTTGTGGTTTCTCAATTCACCATCTCCATCACCCTGATCATAGGCACAATTATCTTTTTCAGCCAGCTGGATTTTATGAAAAATAAAGATTACGGCATCAATATGAAACAGAAAATTGTTATCGATATGCAGGACAACAATGTTGGCAGTAATTTTAAATCAATTAAAGATGAATTTCAGCATCACAGTGGAATTGAAGGGGCAACTTTTTCATCTGCTGTCCCGGGGAGACGCACCTACCGCTGGCGGCTCTGGCCGACAGGGAAAAAAGAGGATAACAGCCTCATAATCAACTGCATCGGTGTGGATATGGATTTTTTCAAAGAATTTGATATTGATTTCGCAGTCGGTGTAGAATTTGATCCTGAAAATGTTTCCAGACAGTCTATACCCGGAATGATATTAAACGAAACGGCTGTAAAAGCGTTCGGATGGAATTCAGCAGAAGAGGCTCTGACCAAAACACTCATGGACAGCAGGGACCGCATTATCGGTGTGGTCAGGGATTTTCACTTCACCGGTCTGCAGAACCTGATCGAGCCGGCCGCGATCTTTTATCTCAGAGAGGATTTCAGGTTTCTGATACTTTCGGTAAGTACGGATGATATTAACCGTACCATTTCATTTATTGAAGAAAAATATAATGTACTATTTCCCGGCCAGGTATTTACATATTTTTTCCTCGACGAAGATTTCCGGAACCAGTATCAGACGGAAGAACAGCTTGGCAGGATATTGAGCGCTTTTACTATTCTGGCAATTCTGATCGCCTGCATGGGGCTTTTTGGACTGGCGTCTTTTATGGCGGAACAGAAAACAAAAGAGATCGGTATCCGGAAGGTACTGGGTGCTTCCAATCTGAAGATCGTATCCATATTTTCGATGGAATTTTTTAAATGTATGCTGATTTCCGGATTTATTGCTTGTCCCCTCTCTTATTATATCTCTCACAGGTGGCTGCTGGAATTCGCATACAGAATAAAAATAGGAATATTTCCATTTCTTCTATCGGTTTTCTTCGTAGCCATTATTGTTTTTTTAACCGTGAGTTATCAGTCCCTAAAGGCAGCAGCGGCAAATCCTGTGGACAGCCTTCGGATAGAGTAAACAGGACATATCATGTAACCAGGAAGTTCGTAAGATATCATAGGAGAAAAAATGAAACTCAGGAAAATTCTTATTATCTGTGCTTTTCTACATTTTTTAGTATTTTTCCCTGCATGTAAGAATACAGTTTCACAGGAGAAAAATAATGATGACATACAAAGTACAGAAGTTTTTCAGAAGATTGCAGAATGCACTACTTCTGTTCTTGGGAATTATATAGATATTGAAGGAAATTCTGCATATGTATCGACACAGAACGGATTTATGGTTTTCGATATTACAGATCCTGAAAATCCCGCAAATATAGGAAGACTTGATTTCGGAAGTGCATTTGAGATCGAGGTTTACGGCGATCATGCATACCTGCAGGCAGGATCAATAAAGATCATCGATATCAGTCAAAGAGGTAATTACAGGATAGACAATCAGTACGGATTACAAACAGGATATGCAAGGATCAAAGCAAAGAACGGATACCTTTTTGTATCGGTTATCGATAAAGGGCTGGAAATACTCGATATCAGTGATCCTGCGTCTCCTCAGAAAATCGGGCAATTCTATGAACCCGGAAGCTATGCCGAATCCTGGATGGGTTATGTAAAATTTGACATTAAGGATAATATAATTTATCTTGGGGAAGCAAATATTGGATTCAAGATCATAAATATATCTGATAAACAAAATCCAGTTAAAATATCCTCTGTTCCGGTCACTTCTTTGATCACTGATATTTACATTAAAGAAAACCTCCTATTTGTAGGAACAACTGAGGAACTGATAATATATGATATTTCAAATCCTGAAATTCCTGTAAAAATATCAAACCTGACAAGCTATAATCCTGCACAACTGACCGCAAGTGGAAATACACTTATTTTTTATGATGATAACAAAAGCTACAGTTACATAGCAGTTGATATCAGTGATCCTGCTTCGCCCCAAGTACTTGGAACTTACAGCACCTATTCTCATGATATCCATTACGACGGGACATATCTTTTCGGAATATTGGATAAATTTATGGTTCTAAAAGTGAATCGTTAGTAATAATAATAGCGGGATTTTTCAATTTTAATTTAGAGATTACTTCTCCTTTAAAACGGGGACAGGCCAGCATGTCTCTACAATATTAATCAGCGGTCTTACTTAGAGGAGATTCCTCTCTGTGCCTCAGTGTCTCTGTGATTTTCTTCTTAGCCTAAGTCTTAGCCTCCGCCTTCATTCTCTCTTTTTGCCTCTGCGAGAGGTTTTTCATACTCAGTCTTAACTCTGCGTCTCCGTGCCTCTGTGGTGAATATTATTTTTTTTCGCGGTTCTCAGGCTTTTACTTATTCTTCTTTTCCTGTTTCAGTTGTCGTTTTTCCTTCGCAGTATGCTGTGATTTTTTCTGTTGTTCCCTTTTGCCTTTATCTTTTTTTCCTTTATCTCCCATTTCTGTATCTCCCTGTTTGATTAAGAATTCTACCGGACCATTTTGTTTACCGGGTCATTTAAAGGTTTTTTTAACCCGGATAAAAATTGATAATATATATGGAATTTAATGTTATTACTTTTGTAAGTCAATTAGATTTTTTTTTATGATTTTGAACGGACAGCACAATGTGCTGTCCCTACATTTTTGCTTTAGGCATTCGTTACTTTTTCTGCAACGGATGGCTTTGCCATGATTTTTTCCGGACAGGTCACTGACCTGCCCCTACAAAAACAACCAGTCACTTTACGCCTTTGCGAGAGGTTCCTTCTTCCCAGCCTCAGGTTTTTTACGCCTTTGTGGTTTTCTTCAGACATACCGCCACCCCCGAGTACTCGGGGGGACAGGACAGCATGTCTCTACAATATTCCCCACGTGTCCTGTTCTTACAAAATAATTTTTCTCTCTGTGTCTTGGTGTCTCTGTGGTTTTCTTCCTTCTTCTTTCTTTGTGTTTTCGTGTCTTCGTGGTAATAGTTTTTTCCTTCTTGAACGATCTCCTAAAAAATTTTGAAACATTACATCGAATAATTCGTTTATATATATGGTCGAATAATTCGACATAATATAAAAAGGTGGTAATATGCAGGTATTAACATTAAAAGAAGAGATAATTTTAAGTGCCCTGGTTATGCTGGGGGGAAGTTCACGGGGAGCGCCTGTAAGAAAAATGGTAATTGAACTGTCAAAGAAAGAGATCGTTTACGGAACGCTTTACAATTTACTGGAGATCCTTATCAGGAAGGGATACGTAACTTCCCGGATGGGAGACCCTACCCCTGAGCAGGGCGGCAGAAGTAAAACAATTTATACAATAACAAAAGAAGGAAAAACTGCTCTTCAGGAAACACTTGTACTGCATGAAAATATACGTAAAAGCCTGGCCGGCCTTGAACCCGGGATCTAAATAATGAATAATAAAATGAACAACAAAATTCCTCGTCTGGCAAAATTTTTCTTAAGTAGAATGTATCTTTACAACAGCAGGCATTCAATACAGGGTGATTTTGAGGAATCCTATAATGAGATAATTGAGGAAGAAGGATCCCTAAAGGCAAAATACTGGTGCTGGAAAAACTTAATAAAGTCATTGCCCGAACACCTGAAACTGAGAATCAATTGGAATCTAATAATGTTCGGAAACTATATGAAGACAGGATTCAGGAATATCAGAAAACAAAAAGGATATTCGGTCATCAATATATCAGGACTCGCATTGGGGCTTGCATTCTGCGTTTTGATCTATCTTTACGTACAGGATGAACTGTTATTTGATAAATTTCATGTAAATGCTGATTCAATTTATTCTTTAGTACAAAACGACCACTATTATGAAAGTTCCGGGCGAAACTGTCCTGTACCAATGGGACATTATCTGGAAAACAGGTTTAATGAAGTCAAACATTCTGTAAGTTTCTGTTTTCCAGAAGATGCTGTAGTCAGGTACGGTGATAGAATACACAGGGAATTTCCAGCCTTTACTGATCCGGAAATATTCAGAATTTTTACTTTCCCTCTGGTCAGGGGGAATCCTGAGACGGCTCTGGTGCCTGAGAATGCTGTTGTACTGACCAAAAGTTATGCCGCCAAATATTTTGGTGATGAAGACCCGGTCGGAAAAACAATGACATTTACGTTTGGAGAAAAAAGCAGGGATTTTGTTGTAACCGGTATTGCTGATGATGTGCCCGGGAATTCAACAATAAGGTTTAATATCCTGATCAATATCAAAAATCTTGATATCCTTTACCCAGGGTATCTGTCGAACTGGGAGAATTTCAAGTCGGAAACTTATTTGCTCCTTGAAAAAGGAACATCACCTGAGATCATTGAAAGGAAACTGCCGGGTATAATAGACGAAAATCTGGCAAAAATAATAACTATGCGGCGCGACAGAAATTGGGTTGATGATACAGGAACCGCATTTTCATTCCATCTCCAGAACTTAAAAGACATGAGATTTTTTTCGGATCATATCCGCCATACACCAAAAGGCAGCATTCTAACTTTGTATGTTTTAGCCGGTATTGCCCTGTTGATCCTTGTTGTGGCATGCATCAATTTTATTAATATATCGATCGGAAGATCAACCGGACGCGGGAAAGAGATAGGGATAAAAAAAGTATTGGGTGCAGACAAGAAAAACCTGGTCGGGCAGTTCCTGTCCGAATCGGTAATTGTCACAGCAGCAGCCATGATATGCGGGCTTCTTACTGCATACCTTTTACTCCCTGTTTTTAATGATCTTTCGGAAAAAAGCCTCTCTTTCAAAAATATTTTTAATTTAAGTGGCGTTTCTTTTTTCATTTTATTGACAATTACTGCGGGGATATTATCAGGCTTGTTTCCTTCTCTCGTTATGTCGAATTTCAAACCTGTTGAAATATTTAAAGGCAGGTTCAGAATAGGAAGGAAAAATCTTTTTACCAGGGCTTTAATAATATTTCAATTCTCCCTCTCAATATTTCTGATCATATCAACATTTTTAATGACACGGCAGATCAGGTTTATGCTTAATAAGGACCAGGGTTACAAAAAGGAAGGTGTCCTTATTATTAACACTCATGAAAGAGACCCGGAAAAAAGCGAATCATTTGTAAGCCTTTTTAAAGAACGGGCATCCGGTTACAGTGACGTATTAAGTGTATCGGGCAGCTGGGCTTCATTTAACAGGAGAACCGGATTCAGTTCCGTTGAGGTAAATGGTGAGAGAGTTCCTGTCCATATGAACCGGGTTTATTATGATTATGTTAATACCATGGGTATGAAATTAATTGAAGGGAGGGATTTCTCCAGAGAATATTCTACCGATTCACGTGCTGTTGTCGTTAACAGGGACCTCGTACAGAGACTTAAACTGGAATCGCCTGTCGGTAAAACAATCAAGATCGGCATACAGCCGGAATTTCACATTATCGGTGTTGTAGAGGATTTTCATTTCCAGTCGATGAGGGAAGAGATCGTTCCTGCTGTGATGAACATGCTTCCGAATTACAATATCTATTATGCTCTGGTAAGAATTTCAGATACGGATATTTCAGGTTCTTTAAAGAACCTTGAAGCTGTTTTCAAAGATATAATACCTGATAAACCTTTTACCTGCGCATTTCTCGATGATGACATTGAATTGATGTACCGGAATGAGAACAAGTGGAACAGGATAATAAAATATTCTTCAATAATTGCACTTTTAATTACATGTATGGGAATTACAGGGCTTACATCGATAACGATTAGTTATAAGGTCAAGGAGATCGGTATCAGGAAGGTTCTCGGGGCTTCAATTTTTCAGATTATAAGAATTATCACCGGAGATTTTATATTGCTTATAATGGCTGCAAATATAATCACCTGGCCTGTCTCATTCTATATATTGAACAAATGGCTGCAGGGATTTGCATATAAAACAGAGTTCGGATTCGGGATATTTATAGCATCAGGGCTTTTTGTTTTATTTGTCGCTCTTTTCATGGTCAGTTATCAGACAGCTAAGGCGGCTGTTTCAAACCCGGTGGAAAGCCTCAGGTATGAATGATAAAGTAAGGAATATTTAATTTAAGAAAAGTATAACATCTTTTTTACAGGAGGAGAAATGTTACATAAGACTTTGCGGAAAAATATGATCTTTATATTTATTTTGACGCTGATAATTACAGTGTCAGGTTCATTTACCCAGATCCTCAATCAGGATAAGCCAGAAAAGGGTACCTGGGATTTCAAGCTTGAAAAAATATGGCAAGCTGAAAAACCGGGTGATGAGGAATTCGGAAGGCCCGCAGAGCTGAGAGCAACTTCTGTGGGAACACTTGTGATGCATGATTTTATGAACAAAAAAAGCTACATATTTAACAATAACGGAGAATTTGTCACAAGTTTTGCAGGTCAGGAACAAAATCCCGGTTATGTTGAAATGTATATTAATTGTTTTATAGCCGATAAATATATTGTTGCCAGTTCACCCCAAAGTCTTTATTTCTATTCACCGGACGGTAAATACATTAAAACCATGCCGAATAATATTTTTGCAAATTTCCCATATGTTTTTTTGAGCGATGACGAATTTCTGGGAGGTCCGGGATCTCTTGCTAACCTGATAGGGAAAACTGTAATCATAAAAAGTACAAATTGTTCAACAGGTGATGCAAAAACATTTTGTGAATTACCTGCAAACAAGGAACTTACAAAAGAGGGATCAGGCGGACAGGCACCACCATTTGTTATCCTGGGTGTTACACCGCAGTTAAGTATTGCCGGCGACAGGGAAAATGGAAAATTATATTACGGCAGGACAGATGAATATAATATCCATATTTCAGACTTAAAAGGGAAAGAATTTGGAAATTTCACTCTTGAAAGAGACAGGAAAAAATTTACTGAAGAAGATAAACAGGAGTTCATAGCACAGCTGGGTTTACCGGAAGAACAGGCAAAGCCAATGTTAGCTTTACTGCCTGACAAATTAAGCCATTTTTTCAAAATTCTTGTGAATAACGGGCTTATATATGTAATTGCAGTTGATGAGGTTAGTCAAAAGCTGAATAAACTCCACATCGATATCTTTTCCCCGGAGGGAAAATATTTATACCGGAGTCTTATTGATTTTGGAGACAAATTATTTTTTAAAAATCCGGAAAATATAGTATTTCAGGGTAAGTATCTTTATGCAATTTTATACAGCAGCGATAGTGAAAAAAAATCACTGGAAAAGTTCAAAATATCTTTACCCCGGCGGCAGAACTGATGTTTTTTCTTAATAAATCATGAGGATTTTATGCTTAATTATAAAATTTCAAGCCGAAAGTATTTTAATCTTCTATTTTTCACGGCAATTTTCTTATGCTACATGACCAGGGTGTCCATATCCCAGCAGAGGACCACGGGTCAAAGAGAACACTTCCGAGTTCCTGAAATAAAAATAGAGACTATAGAGAGAAACATTGACGTCGGCGGCAGAAAACTGAACTGCCGGATGTACGGTAAGGGTGAACCGGTTGTAGTACTTATCAGCGGTTTTGGCGCTCTTCAGGAAATCTGGAATCCTATAATTACGGATATTGCCGAAATTACAACAGTAATTACCTATGACAGAGCGGGATATGGTAAAAGTGAAATTGGGGACCTCCCCACTCATGGTGAACAATCTTCAAAAGACCTGAATATTCTCCTTGAAAAACTTGGAATTTCAGGTAAATGTATCTTTCTCGGGCACTCGTACGGCGGCAGAATATTACGGATTTTTGCGTCGATGTACCCGGAAAAAGCGGCAGGAATGATCATTGAAGACACATCATATGAAGACATGCGGATATATATGAGAAAAATTTTAAAAGGCGAAGAACTTGAATTTTTCAAAAGGTTTGAGTCTATGAGTTCGGGAAACACAAGAAACCCACGAACCGAACTGGACTACCTGAATGTTTCATGGGAACAAGTGCAACGATCCGGTCCACTTCCTGAAGTTCCTTTGACAGTACTTACTGCCGGTATCCTGCCGGAACACAGAGATTTCAGCAGGGAAACGGGAAACAGATTAAGAAAGAAGAGGATGGAAGGGCAAAAGAAACTTGCACAACTGGTCCCCGGCGGAAAACATATAATAGTAGAAGATGTGGGACACATTATGCATCTTGAAAAGCCGGAGCCCATAATCGATGCGGTTATAGAAATGGTAAAAAACATAAGGAATAAATCGCGCTAACAAATTAAATGATATATAAATTCTGAACAAGGGGTCATGACCCCTTGTTCCCTGATTGGTGAAATAATTTAGTATTGTGTCCCCGAAATACCATTCCGCACGCGGGAATCCATTATTATAAAAGCTGTATCAAAGATGTCATTGCGAGTCCCGAGTGCTCGGGATCGCAA
>JBHPGK010000052.1:0-17243 GCA_042570605.1 Candidatus Zhuqueibacterota bacterium | reverse complement strand
GTTGTTCATGTATTTTGAGTTTATCAAATAAAATATTTCCAAGCTGCTGCGGTGAATTCAGATTAAATTCCTCTCCCGCTTCATAAAAAATATCTTTCTCAAGTTCTGTCAGCATCTCATCAAGTTTGCCGCTCATCACGCTTAAGAATTTTATGTCAACTTTAATTCCGCTTGATTCCATGTCCATCAGAACATCTATTAAAGGAATTTCAATATTGTTCATCAGGTCGACCAATTTTTTTTCTTCAAGAATTGGCTCCAGTACATTCTTTAACCTTAAAGTTATGTCAGAATCTTCACAGCCGTAAACATATATTTTTTCAAGTTCAACATCCTTCATATTCTTCCGGTTTTTTCCGCTTCCGATCAACTCATCAATAGGTATCTTCTTATAATTCAGATACTCAAGACTGACACTGTTCAGATTATGCTGATGAGATTCCGGATTTAACAGGTAAGATGCGATCATCGTGTCAAATTTTATAGGTTTGACAAAAATATCATACTGCTGAAGCACTTCCGCATCAAACTTAATATTATGCCCGCATTTAGGTATGTTTTCAGATTCGAGAATCTCTTTTAACGGTTCTTTTATCTCTTCCCATGGAAATGAATGCTTCTGCCCTCCTTCCACGTGGATTGGAACATAATACGCTTCCTGTTCTGCAAAAGAAAAAGAAATTCCGACCAGTTCCGCAGAAAAAGGATCTGAAGAAGTTGTTTCAACATCAAATACAAGAGTTGAATCACATTTTTCCAGTTTCACTATTAAATTCTCAAATTCTTTTTTGTTCTTAATTAAAAAATAGTCTTTTTTTTCAGGAGTTATTTCTTCGTGTGAACTTAAAATTTTATTCAGCAAAGAATGAAACTCCAGTTCCAGAAACAATTCCTTTACTTTTTCGGGATCTGATTCTTTTACAATAAGCTCCTCGATAGTAATATCAAGAGGAACATTTTTTTCCAAAATCACAAGGTCTCTTGAAAGTCTTGCTTTATCTATATTTTCCCTGACTTTTTGAGAAACGGATTTACTATCGATCGCTTCAGGATTGTTCAGAATATTTTCGAGACTGCCCATTTCATTTATAAGTTTAACTGCTGTTTTTTGACCTACGCCGGGTATACCCGGGACGTTGTCCGACGTATCCCCCATTAAAGCCAGCAGGTCGATGATCCTGTCAGGTTTCACTCCGAATTTTGCGAAAACTGCATCTGCATCAACTATTTCTGCTTCACCGGTTCTTCCGGCAGGTTTATACATTACTATATCCTCGCAGACCAGCTGCATAAAATCTTTATCATTGGTCACAAGAAATGTCTTAAATGACTGTTTTTCCGCCTGGACTGCAAGTGTTGCCATAATATCATCCGCTTCATACCCGTCTTTCATAAGCAGCGGAATATTAAACGCCTCAACTGTATTAAAAATGTAGGGTATCTGTTCCCGCAGATCTTCAGGCATCTTTTCCCGGGTAGCCTTGTAATCAGCGTACATTTCATGCCGGAAAGTCGGTTTTCGAGAATCAAATACAACTGCTATAAAATCAGGTTTTTCTTCTTTTAATATCCTGAGAAGTGAATTTACAAACCCGAAAACAGCGCCGGTAGGGATACCTTTACTGGTTTTAAGCGGATTATTTATCAAAGCCCAATAAGACCTGTATGCTACAGCGGTACCATCAATCAAAAATATTCTCTTTTTATTATCCATTTATTCTCCGGTTAATATTAACTGTGAAATCACAATAGTTCAGATAGGTAAGATTCGAAAACGCTGGTCTTTTAATAATCCAGCCCTTCGATTGACTGAATACCCTTGTCAAAAACATGTTTTATCTTTTTCATTTCAGTAACAGTATCTGCTGCTTCGATTAATTCGTCTTTCGCATCTCTGCCTGTTATTATCAGAAAAATATCATTTTTAACCTTTTTCAGGTACGCAAGAACTTCTCCGGTATTTAACAGACCATAATGCAGGGCAACATTTAATTCGTCAATAATATAAAAATCAAACGCTTTAGCAGATATCTGGTCTTTCAGAAAATCAAATCCTTCCGCAGCGGCTTTTTTATGCTCTTCAATATTGTGATCAAAGATAAATCCCCGCCCAAAATTCTTATAAGTAATATTTTTTAATCCGGATAGGACATCTGTTTCCCCGCTTTTTCTGTCACCTTTGACAAATTGAATAAACAGCACTTTTTTATCTCTGCCGCTTGCTCTCACTGCAGTTCCTACCGCAGCAGAGGTTTTACCTTTTCCATCTCCAGTAAAAATTACAAGCATTTAGAGTTCTCTAAATTTTATTTTAAAAGTAGTTCCTTTACTCTCTTCTGAAATAATTTCTATTTCACCGTTATGTTCATCAATAATTCTTTTAACAATAGGCAGTCCCAAACCCGTCCCCCTGCTTTTGGTAGTGAAATAAGGTTCAAACACATCTTTTAATAACTCTTCCTTAATACCGCTGCCGGTATCAATTGTTTCAAGATAAACCTCTGCACCGATCGAATAAGTTTTTATAATAATAAGTGACCCGGTATCGGATGCATCCATTGCATTTCCTATAAGATTGATCAATACTCTTCTGATCTGATCTTTATCAAATGACAGCATACCAATGTTCTCATCAAGTTCAATTTCTATGCTGATGCCCTTTTCATTAAACTTATACATAGTCTGTACATTTTTCACTATCTCATTCAGGTTTTCATTCTTAAAATGAGGTTTTGGCAGGCGTGCAAACTCGGAAAATTCGGTCGCCAGTTTTCTTAATGATTCGATTTCCTCTTCTATAGTGCTGAAACATTCACGGTAAAAAGCCGTATCCTTCTTTTCTGCATTGATCTTTTTCTGAATTCTTGATAGAGAAAGGCTTATCGGAGTCAGAGGATTTTTTATTTCATGTGATATTGACCTGGCTACATCTCTCCATGCTGCGATCTTTTCCGCATAAACCAGTTTTTCCCTGTTAATTTTTAATTCTTCAACCATTTTATTGAATGAATCGATCAAGTACTCTATCTCATCTGTAGCTTTTACTTCCACCCTGGTTTCGAGGTCACCATCTTTAACCCGTTCAAAACCATGAACCAGGGAAAAAAGCGGATTTGTTACATTTTTTGACAGACTTCTTGCAGTTAACACAGCTACAAAAGCGATTGTAAAGATAAAAATCACACCTAATGCCCATATGAAATTGTCTTCAATTAACGATTCCTTAAGCTGATACAAAGGGCTGTAGGCGTTTTTATTATCCTCAATTAATTTAACTGCATCGTGGACTTCTCCCGGAACAAGAAATATTAAATTAAGTGATTTTTCAGTTGAATTTTTTTTATATATGGATATATAGTCAATTTCGTTAACAGTGAATAACGAATTTGCATATTCGCCCTGCTTCAAATCTTCAAATTCACTTAAAGAAATCCTCGGAAAAGACTCAGTAAGGTTCACATTTTTTGTATATATATTAGAAAAACTCAAGCTGTTATTAGTTTTAGTTACTTCTCTGATAGCTTCTATCTCATTTTTTAAAATTTCAGGCAGGTTTTTAACATTAATAACACCGTTGCCGTAAAGATTTAACAAAAGCGTACCTCTTCTATCAATTTCACTTCTTATAATATCGATAGAAGTATTCAGGCAGGTCTCAATATCCTCGGAAATTAATGCATCCAGGCTTTTACTCAAAGTACCGCTTAAGAGCAGAGTGATTGGTACAATAGGGATCAAAGTGAGAAGCAGAAAAATTATTGTTATCCTTGCCCTGAACCTGAAACCGCGTTTACTCTTCTTCCATAGAAAGAAAGAATAACCGCCAATAAAAAGGGAAATAACCAATATCCAGAAAATGAATAACTGCATAATACTCCGGTATGTTTTTTCAGGTAATTTATAGTAATGGAAAATCTTTGTCAACTAATATATTAATAAAATCAGACTTCCTCCTTTTTTAATAATGGCTGTTATCGCGATCCCCTTAAATGGGAGCCATAATCTCCCGTATCTATAACGACATTTTTCCGAACGTATCCCCCAATTATTCAGTGGGGCAGAATCTCCATTTCCAAATCAACCTGACATTTAAGAACCAAAATGATTTCTAAAGTTTTACAATTATACAGAAATTTACGTGAATGTATAAAAGATTGTTCATTAATTTCAAAAAATTAATTTTGAATCCAAAAAACAGATGAAAATACATAGTACGATTTTTACGAATTATTGAACACAGTATAATATAAAAGACAATTTTTCCACATCTTAATTTGAAACAAACCTTGACAAAAAATCAAAATATCACTATATTTTATGGGCAAAAAGCTGCCTCTAATTCTCCATTCCGTCTCCGGTGAGATGACGGAATTTTTTATGTAAAATCAAGCAAAGGAAAAGATATGCCAGTCACAGTAATTGTCGGCTCTCAATGGGGCGACGAAGGAAAAGGTAAAATTGTTGACCTGTTAAGTTCAGAAGCAGATATAGTTGCAAGATATCAGGGCGGCGCAAATGCCGGCCATACTGTTGTAATTAACGGGGAAAAAACCATTTTGCATCTTATCCCGTCAGGGGTTCTCTATCCTCATACGGTATGCGTTATCGGGAATGGTGTCGTAATTGATCCTGCCGCTTTAATGGATGAAATCGAACTGTTAAAATCCAAGGGGATAAATGTCTCCGGCAGACTTCTGATAAGCCACAAGGCACATTTAATAATGCCGTATCATAAAATTCTCGATCAAGCCCGTGAAAATCACAGGGGACTGCAAAAGATCGGTACCACCGGTCGAGGGATAGGCCCGGCTTATATAGACAAAGCGGCAAGAACCGGTATAAGAATAGTCGACTTGCTGGACAGAGATACTTTCAGGAAGAAATTTAAAGATAATATCGAAGAAAAGAATGAAATATTGAAAAAAATATATAATGTTGAAGAGCTAAACATTGAAAAAATAGTAAATGAATACATTGATTTTGATAAGAAAATCGATGAATATATAAAAGACACATCAGTCTTTTTAAATGAAGCTATTGTTGAAAAAAAGAAAATTTTAATAGAAGGCGCACAGGGTACACTGCTTGATATCGACCACGGTACATATCCTTTTGTAACGTCTTCAAATCCGACGAGTGGAAATGCTGCTTCCGGTCTTGGAATAGGACCTACAAAAATTGACTCTGTAATGGGTGTTATGAAGGCATTTACAACGAGAGTCGGGATGGGACCATTACCCACTGCATTTCCGGAGGAATTTGAAGAAAAAATGAGGAATAAAGCACAGGAATTCGGCGCCACAACGGGAAGACCCAGACGCCTCGGCTGGTTTGATGCTGTGATTGCAAAATATGCTGTCCGGATAAACGGGATGGACAGAGTGGCTATAACCAAACTGGATTCATTGAATGACCTTGATACCATAAAAATATGCACGGGGTATAAATACAATGATAAGATCATAGAAAATTTTCCGTCAGAAATAAAGATACTTGAAAACTGTGAACCGATTTATGAAGAACTTCCCGGCTGGCAGACTGAGATCAGCAGCATCAGAAAATTTGAAGACCTGCCGATAAATGCACAAAAATATGTCAGCAGGATAAGCCGGCTTATTGACACCAAGGTCAGTATAATCTCAGTCGGTTCTGAGCGAGATGATTCGATCCTCCGGGAAGCCGCAATTCTCCGGTAATAATGTTTTTGTATAGTCTGATTTTTTCAAATAATATTTGACATAAAAAATTAATTTCTGTAAATTGGTTGATTGTAATCGTTGGGCGTGTAGCTCAGGTGGCAGAGCAACGGCCTTTTAAGCCGTGGGTCGAAGGTTCGAATCCTTCCACGCTCACTTGATAAAAACAAGGACTTAGAAGAAATTCTAAGTCTTTTTTTTTAAATCCTCTATTAAACTCAATTCATATATTATTAGAGACATTTACTGCTGAAGTAACCGTACAAAAAAGCAGAAACTAAAAAAAAGCTAAAGCGTATAACGTATCATGTAAACAAAACTACTAACTAAAAACTAAATTTAAAATAATCAGTGGAGTTATAAATGAAAAACCTTTTTATCAGAGTTATTTTAGCTGCAATGATACTTAATATATGCGGCATTAATAACTGCTTTGGGCAGCAATATCAAAAATCACTAAAACAGCTGACATTCGCTCCGGGATTTGATTATTACCCAAGCTGGTCACCGGACGGTAAATATATTGTATTCTCCACAGATAGAGCGGGGGGCAATTTATGGAAAGTACCTTCAAATGGAGGAACCGCCGTCCAGGTAACAAAAATTAATTCCAACCATCCAAGCTGGTCTCCGGAAGGCTCATATATTGCGTTTGACAGCGAACAAGGATCAGTTGTACGAATTGTATCTCCTGACGGTGGTATCGCTGTCAGGATAGTACCGGAATCGATTAAAATATCACGCGGCGCACACCCCTGCTGGTCCCGTGACGGCACAAAGGTAACATTTACTGCCGAAGGCACAATCTGGACTGTTGAACTTGCATCAGGTAAACTTACCAGAATATTTCATAAGGAAGGTTATTACGCCCGGGCATTCAGCTGGTCACCCGACGGTAAATACATTACTGCGGATGTCGGCTCTGTAGAAAAAAATGACGACGATGTCTGGTTGTTACCGGTTGATGGGAGTGAACCGGTGATCCTCACAAATTTTCCGGGGAGAGAAGGAAATCCCAAATATTCCCCTGACGGCACAATGATAGCGTATATGTCTGATCTGGGGGGTAAAAAAGAACTGAAAATAATGTCTGCCAAAGGCGGGAAGTCTGTGAAAATTACTACTCATGAAGGTTTTAATGCAAATCCCCGCTGGTCCCCGGACGGAACAAAACTTGCCTTTGCATCTGATATGGGCGGAAACGTTGATATCTGGGTGATGGAATTAAATCTGGAATTATTGAAAAAAGCATTGAATCTTGAATAATTAATTTGCTAAATATTTCGATTAAATCAGTGGGATCTGACTATAAAAAGTAAAAAGCCTCGATTTGTCATTCCCGCCTCTCACGCCAAAGGCGGTGGTGAAAACGGGAATCTATACCGTCGTGGGTGTTTCCCAACTTAAAAACTGTCACCCTGAACTTGTTTTCACGAAGTGATCAATTCGTGACAGGATCTAAAAAGGCGTATTTAGATTTCTCTCCCGGTAAACCGGGATCGAAATGACAATTCCAGTCTTCATTCGATTTAAAAAACGAGTTGAGCCACACGCACCGTCGGAGGAGGATCTCACTCTGATAGTAAATTATTGTTTTCGAAGAGATTCCCGATCTACAGACTGTGTGAAAACACATGATTTAATATAATTTTAGAGCTTTAACTGTCATTGCGAGGAAGCGAAGCGACGAAGCAATCTCACCGCAACGTATTGTTACTATATCATTTACGAGATTGCTTCTGTCGTCTTGATGCCTCGGAAATCCATCGCAATGATAACTCTTTACCTATTTTTTTGACGTTTTCACACAGTCTGCTAGTCGGGAATGACACTTTTAGTGAGCTTTTTAGGAAGCCTTTTTTTATGATTTGGATTTGAATTACTGATGTTTTATATTATAAGTGATTTTAATTTTATCACTTTTTGACAAGGGCAAATTTTCATTAGAGGGGGCTATGAAAAAACACAATTTTTACTATCTATTATTGTATCCAATTATGCTTCTCAGTTCGATAATGCTTTCATGCGGGTCTTCAAACAAGCTGGTTGAATACGATTTCAGGGATAATACAATTGCCGGTATTACCAGCGGACCATTAGGGCCGTCTGTTCATACGGATACTCCCGTCTTTATAGACAGAAAGGACATTTTTGGATCATTTCTGCGCTTAGGAACAACTATCGCTAAAGAAATAGAGATCGAGAAACTGCAGGCGCGGCTTGACAGTGCAATGTCCGCAGTTAATGTACCGGAGGAGATCAAAAACAATACCCTTTCCGGTTGCTCAGATTATTTTCATTTCCGCCCGGTTGATGATAAGCGTAATGCTGATTTTTTGTTCGATTTCTTTATAAAATACTATGGTATTGATGCCCAGTCTTATGAATCAAATGTATTTTTCAAAATAGAGATAGCAGTTTATCTTATTGATAATAAAACGGGAGTTCAAATCTGGAAAACCAGCATAAAAGACAGAGAACCTATGACTTCCTCAATATTTTCACCGGAAAGTTATACTGCAGGGAATGTATTGACAGCGCTCATGCTGTCACGCCTAACTGTTGAAGAGCTTTATAAAGGATTCCAATATCTTGCGGAATTCTCCGCCGACCGGATAATAAACAGACTTAAAGATGATTTCTTAAAATCCAGAAATCAAAGATACAGCGAAAACAACGAATAATCAGCTTTAATTATTCGGTTGAAAATGTAAAATCAAAATCCCGATCTTTGTATAAATCTCAGTTAATTCAAATATCAAATATCAAAATTAAAAATGACAAACCAAAAATAAAAAAGAAGGAAAATTACATTTAAGGCATCAAATTTCTAAGAAAATATTAACAGTTAAAAGTTTTGGTTCTTCAGGGATTTGGTTTGATATTAGTATAAAAAATTGAAAGGGACATCAAAAACCTCTAAACTTAAGTTTTATCCACCAGTTTTAATAAAAGTAGAGGCATAAATATCCCCAGGAAATCGAAGTGGAGACTCCAAATGATTATTGCTGTGTCATCCCAGAGCTACTCCTGAGGCTTCGGGAGGACAGGCAGGTTGTCACTGCTGACTGCTCTGGCGTTTTTATTTGTCGCACCTTTACCGCTTCTGGCTCATCTGGGACATCCTGAACGTTCATTTGAAATATTCTTAACACCGCAGTTCAAATCAGCAATGGCGATGTTCGGATTTGTATATGCATGGTACTTAATGGTTGTTCTTATATTAGAAATATGGTTCGATTTCAGAAAAGACTTTGTTATCTGGTCCAAAACCGAAAAAGGTTGGCGCAAAGTTGTTCATAAAATATTAACACTGGGTTCAACCAGTTTATCAAAAGAATCAATCGAATTTGATAAAAAAGCCGCAAAGTTTATTACCATCATCGGAATACCCTCAGCATTTCTGCTGCATAGATATGTTGGATTTATTTTCGGGTCTATTAAAGCAAATCCCTGGTGGAGCAGTGTTCTAATGCCCGTAGTTTTTCTCTTTTCAGCAATTGTATCCGGTATTGCGTTAATGACATTAATATATATTGTTACTACATTGTTCCGTTTCAAAGAGATTGACATGAAATGCCTTGAAAAATTGGCATCTTTTCTGCTTTATGTACTCATTATTGATTTATCACTTGAAATGCTCGATTTTATTCACCTGTTGTATGAATCCGAAGAATCAATAAAGATCCTTTCAACAATGATCGAAAAAAGACTTTTTGCAAGTCTTATCGTCGTCCAATTAATAATTGGAACACTGGTTCCCATGGGAATCCTGGCAAGTATAAAGCTCAAGCAGATTCCCGGTGAATTGAAAAAATTTCTGATCTTTATAGCTGTAATTTTAGTTCAGATAGGTATTTTCAGTACCCGCTGGAATGTAGTGATCGGCGGGCAGTTATTCTCAAAAAGTCTTAGAGGTCTGACGGTATATAAAATGCAGCTTTTTGGATTGGAAGGACTCTTCGTGTCGATTGGACTGCTGATCCTTCCTTTTATAATACTTTATATATTGTTTAAAATTATGCCTCCATGGCCTGATAAGGAAGCAAAATTAGACGTAAATGCAGCATCGAAATAACTTATATGCACTTATTACAATTCATCCGGATGAAGCCCAACGGCTACAATGCTGCACGCTACGACCGGTTCGAGCCCTAAACTTTCCGCTTTTTCAAAGACCTCGTCACTTTCAGTGCCGGGATTTAAATACACTTCCTTAATTCCAAGCTCCGCAATATCATCCAGAACTTCCATGACCTTTTTAGGCGGTAAATAAAAACTTACTCTGTCTATTTTACCTTTAATATCCAGAATAGACCTGTACACCTTCAGCCCCTCAATCTCATCAGCCGTTGGATTGACAGGATAAACTGTGTAACCGATTTTCTTGTAAGCTTTAACAGCTTTATTTCCGAATTTTTCAGGATTATTTGAAGCACCAATTATCGCAATAGATTTGCTCATAATCTAATACCTCTTTTAATATATATGATTATTATTTTAGCTCCTGTTTAAATTTTAATTCAGCAGATCATTGTATAAGAAGACTGTTTAATTGAATTAATTTTCTCTTTCCAATCTTTGTAACAATTTATAGAAAGGAAAAAATCCTGATTTCTAACAAAACCGGCATTTTTTTGAGTTTTTTACTGATCATACCTTAATACATAAACGAAATTAGAAAAATACTTAATGAAATTCAAGTATAATGAGAAAATTTTTCCCTATTGAGATTATTTATGCAAAATATTCCATAAATCAAGCACAAAAAATAACAATTTTGAATAAGTTTCCAAACTGGCACACTTATTGCTGATTTAATTCGCAACAGGATAGTATGTCCAGTATAATTTTGTATGAATGTAAGAAATAGTATGAATGTAAGAAGTTAAAGTAATAAATATGTTTATCCTCAATAGGAGGTGGTATAATGGCAATAGGAGATGCCACAAGAGTAAATACCAATATAGCAGCTTTTAATGCATTAGCAGCATTAAAGAATGTAAACTGGGACCTTGAGAAAAGGCAGTTAAAGCTGGCTACCGGTAGAAGAATTAACGAAGTATCTGATGATCCGGCGGGTTACGTAATTTCAAAGAGACTCTATGCACGTGTAAGAGGTTTAAGTGCAGCTCTGGATAACGTCGGAACCACTAAAAACGTGCTTTCTATTGCAGAAGGCGGTCTCTTAAATATCCACAATATACTTGTTGGAATGAAAGAGAAATTAACCCAGTCTGCAAATGACACGTTAGGCTCTGCTGAAAGAAACGCAATCAGGTCTGAGATCCTGCAGCTTGTTGCTGAAATCACAGACATTGTACAGGAGACTCAATTTAACAACAACACGCTCCTGGATGGAACTTATACCGGTAAGTCATTCCAGACCGGTGAAGGCACCCAGGACTATATGCAGTTTGATCTTTCTACAAATCATAACTCAACAGGTCTGGGAATTAACGCTGAAGAGGTTGCTGACCGGGTATTCTCCGCAACAGGATCCAGATATGCGCTTGGCAAGATCAATGATTCAATTGACCAGATATCTGATTCACTTCAGACTGTAGGAGCGATTGTAACAAGATTAACTATTAAAGAAGCGACGCTCAGAATTGCAATAACAAATACTGAAGCAGCTAAGAGCCGAATTCTCGATGCGGACCTTGCAGCTGAACAGCTTGAATCAACAAGACTGCAGATTCTGCAGCAGACAGCAACAGCTCAGCTTGCACAGGCTAATGTGGCCCCGCAGAATGTACTGGCATTGTTCCAGTAAAATGGTTTTAGTATTTTTAAAACCGGGTAGTATAATGAAAGACAGATTAATTTCAGAACTTTTCGGCCTGATTTTCTTGATCTTGTACTTTATTATCTGCTTGAGCAAGTAAGCAAAATATTAATAACCGAAATAGCTGATAAATTATACGAAATTAAAAAGGGAACCTGCAAAAACAGGTTCCCTTTCATTTATTTAAATTAAAAAATGATCTACACGATTTAACTCCCTACAACAAACTGATATGCAAGATAAAATGCATATGCTCCTATCCCGGCAATTGTAAGCACTGTCTCAGCAATCATTGTAAGTGATACTATCTGGTCAAAAGATATACTGCCCCTAACTTCTACAAATAATTCGTCTTCAACTCCTGAATAGTCCGAGCTGTTACTTTGATCTTCCATAATATCTCCCGATTAAGTTGTTTAGATTTAAACAATTTAAATGCCTGAAATAAAAAAAGCTCCTATTATTTTTTCGGAAGAATTCTCAACAAACTTTATATAAGAGTATCTTTTTGAATTAAATCTTGATATTTTTCTTTTAATATTTAAATTCAAGAATTCAATATAAATTACAAAAATGAACACCATATTCAAAAACCTTTTTACATTTTGGAATTTTTAGAACTTAATGAAAACTAAAATTCATTGGTAGAATCTTAAATTTTTCCGTTTTTTAAATTAAAAAAAGGAATGACAGAATTTTTGAAATCGTTGAGCAGCAATAAAATAACAAAGATATTTAATATTCTGGATGAAAAATACAGCAGCTTTGAATGGTGGCTTGATTGCACTCCATTTGAAATAATAATTGGTGCAATCTTAGTGCAAAATACGACTTGGAGAAATGCAGAAACGGCATTGAACAATATTAAATATCAGGATCTTGCTAAACCTGAAAAGTTAATAAATACATATAAAGGTTCAATTATTGAATTAATTAAACCTTCTGGCTTTTATAATTTAAAACTTAAAAGAATTCTAAATTTTCTATCTTTTTTTCAGGAAGCATATCTATTTTCATTTGAAAACATGAAAAAACAGGATTTGCCGACTTTGAGGAAAGAATTATTAAATGTAAACGGCATTGGAGCGGAGACTGCCGATGTAATATTGCTGTATGCATTAGATAAACTGACATTCTGCATAGATAATTACACTAAAAGGTTATTTTCGAGGCTTGGCTATATTAGACAGAATATTAAATACGGGGATTTAAAAAACATCTTTGAAGATCATGTAAAAAATGATATTTTGATCTACAAGCAGTTCCATAAATATATCGATTTTCATTCCCATTATGTTTGCAGGAAAGAACCTGATTGTGCCGTATGTTCATTAAATAATATCTGTGATTTTAATTTGGTGAATTAAATTGTAATTCTCTTCTGGCGGATAGAATCAAGCACAACTGCACCAACGACAACTGCTCCTACCACAGCATCCTGCCAGAAGGAAGATATATCTGAAAGTCCCAGAGCATTTTGTATAAGCTGCATAATTGAAGCGCCGATCACTACACCAATAATCTTTCCTTCACCGCCCATTAGACTGCATCCTCCGATGACTACTGCTGCAATTGCATATAATTCATATGCTCCTCCAGTACGCGGAGAGCCCTCTCTAAGATATCCGGCATACAATATTCCTGTTACTCCAGCAAGCAGCGCCGAGATCATGTAAGCTGTTATTTGTACCCTCCGGACTTTCACTCCCGACAGTCTTGAAGCTTCATAATTACTTCCAATGGAATATACATACCTGCCGAATAAAGAATATTTCATTATCAAGATCGAAACTACAATAACTATTAATGCAATATAAACAGGGATAAACAGTCCAAGAAATTTACCGTTTCCCAGAAAATTCAGAAAACTGCTCAAAACTGGTTTCGGTTGTGCTTCGGTGATCACCAAAGCAAGACCTTTAGCAATCCCGAGTGTGCCGAGAGTTGCTACAAACGGCGGAACTTTAAATCTTGTAATTAATAAACCATGATAGTAACCAACTAAAAGAGAGATGATCATAACCATTGGAATGGCTAAAATAAGGGGAATATGAAATTGAGAAAAGAAAATTGCTGTCAGGACACCGGTTAAAGCGATCATAGACCCTACAGAAAGGTCTATCCCTGCTGTTATAACGACGAAAGCCTCCCCTACTGCAAGGATTGTTAACAGTGCGATCTGACGGGAAAGGTTTTGAAGATTTGATCCGGTAATAAAATTATTTAAAAACACTGAGCAAAATATAAACAATATCAGAAAAGCGAGAAACATACCGAATTCTTTTGTTCCGGTTATATCTTTGGCTTTTGACTGCATAAATTATCCCTTTTCTCTTAAAATGTGAAATTATCAAAGAACTTGCTAATAATCAAGTTTAATTGTCTTTAAAGACAAAAATATCTGTTTCTTAATGAGATCAAATTTCATATATTTACAAAAAATACGGAGTTAATTATGAAAAAATTATTGATTATTCTTCTATTATTCCCTGTCTTACTATATTCTCAGGAAAAATTCGAAATGAAGACTTACATCTGCAGGATGCCGATTGACGGGATAAAAATTGACGGTTTTTTAAATGAAAAGTCATGGGAAAAGGCCGTTCCAACTGAAAATTTTGTGGAGATGACAACCGGGGAGAATATGCCTTATATCACATGGGCAAAGGTATTATGGAACAGAGGCGGGCTGTATCTCGGTTTTTACGTAGAAACTGAGAATATATGGGGAACTTTAACAGGACGAGATGCAATGTTATGGCATGATACCGATGTTGAGGTATTTCTCGATACGGACGGTGATGGAAAGGATTACCTCGAACTTGAGATCAATGCTCTTAATACTGCCTATGATGTTCACTGGGACCTGCCCCTGGGAAGAGAGGGAAAATGGGACATCGGATTCAATTTTGAAGGTTTAAAACACGCCGTGCAGTATAAGGGAACGCTAAACTATAACCGGGACAAGGATGAATACTGGACGGTTGAGATATTTTTCCCGTGGTTCTGCTTCCTGAAATATAAGGGTAATGCTGAGATTCCTCCCAAACCCGGCGATAAATGGATCATCAATTTCTACAGGAACGAATATGACGACTCACGGACAAAAGTGTTTGATTACATTTGGAGACCGCACGGCGGCAGGAATATGCATCAGCCTGAATTGTTCGGAGAAATTATTTTCTCCGGGGATAAGGTGGAATAGGGGAATCTGTTGTGACTATGAGATTATGATACATTGTAATGGGATTTAATTAAACACCTCTGCCAAAAAAATCCCTTAATTACAAAAAACTTAAAATTAATTCTATCAGAAAAAATGCAAACCTGAAGGTTTGCCCTACATTTAAAATAGTGAGATTGCTTCGTCGCTTCGCTTCTCGCAATGACATTTTTTGTATTATGATTTCTATGTAAAAAAAATGTTACAGGCGGCTTTAGCCGTCTTTTCCCACTTAGCGAGGGTATTTATGCCCTCGCATCCGACAACTGATTACTGGCAACTGACAAGCTGTTTAGCTGTCGAGCTGTCGAGCTGTTTAGCTGTCGAGCTGTTTAGCTGTTTAGCTGTCGGGCTGTCGAGCTGTTTAGCTGTCGGGCTGTCGAGCTGTTTAGCTGTTTAGCTTCCTTAAATCTCGAGGATTAACTTGATTTTATTGAAAGGAAATTTATAATCAAGGATAATCAGGGTTTCATCGGTTTCAGGATAATAATACCACTTTTTATTATCAAGAACCTTACCGTCACTGCATTTTATCCGCTTCACTTTTCCGGAATACTTAATATGCAGTTCCTTCAATTCTGACCTGTAACCCGCATGCTGTGGGGAGACCTCAATTGTTCCTTTATCCCCTTTTTTCGATTGAACAAAATTTAAAAGACTGTACTCCCCTTTTTCATAATTATAACTTTTTCCGTCATCCATATAGTAATTGAATTCACCGTTTCCCGGGTAAACATTCAGGTATAATTTATCAAATTTTTTCTCGCCGATATAATTAACAGAATCATAAAGAGGTATAATACTTCCCTTTTTGATGAACATTATTACTTCATTAAGAGGCTTTTTAATTTGATAAGTTTTTCCGCCCTTAAAAGTTTTGTTAGTCTGAAAATCGATCCAGTCTCCTTTTGGCAGGTAAACCTGCCGGCTCCTCCTGCCTGCATAAGAAATGGGTGCAGCAAGGATATTCTCCCCGAATAAAAACTGGTCTTCTATTAAATAGCATTTTTCATCCTGGGGATAGTGATAGAACAAAGGTCTTAAGATGGGCGATCCGGTTTTATATGATTCATAAAACAGAGAATAAATATACGGGAGCAGTCTGTATCTGAACATTATCAACTCACGGCAGATCTTTTCAGTGCTCTTATCAAAAGACCAGGGTTCCTGATTCCCGGTTCCTTTTTCAGAATGGTTGCGGAATAACGGCTGAAAGATCCCGAACTGCATCCACCTGATGAATAGTTCCTTTGATGTGTTTCCTCTGAAACCGCCAACATCAGTACCGGCAAATGGGACACCGGATAAACCAAGGTTTAATATCATCGGTATACTTGCCCGCAGATCAGCCCACCTGCTGTAACAGTCACCTGTCCAGACAGCAGAATATTTCTGTATACCGGCAAAACCGGACCGGGAAAGAACAAAATACCTTTTTCTTTTTGTTTCATTCAAACCGTCATATATAGACCTTGCCATCATTTGACCATATGCATTCCGCACTTTTCGATGTTCAGTTAATTTACTATCTAACAAATGGTACCCGGTAAACTTCGATCCGCTGTTTGCAGGCTCGTTCATATCGTTCCAGAATCCCTCAATCCCTGTACCGGTATATTTTTTTAATAAACCACCCCACCAATTTCGTGTTTTTTGTTTGAAAAAATCCGGAAATACAACTTTTCCGGGCCAGGATTTTCCGGAAAATATTCTTCCGGCTCTATCCTTACAGAACATATCAAGTTTTTTGCCCTCATTATAAACAAAATATTTATTGTCAACTTTAACACCGGGGTCATTTATCACAACAGTTTTAAATCCGTTATCTGTCAACTTCTTTATCATTTTTTCCGGTTCGGTGAACCTTTTTTTGTCCCATGTAAATACCATGTACCTGTTCATATGATCTATGTCAAGATGTATACAGTCGCATGGGATTTCTTTTTGGCGGAACTTCCCGGCGACCTCCAGCACTTTTGCACTGCTGTCATACCCCCAACGGGACTGGTGATAACCAAGCGACCAGAGCGGCGGCATTTTTATGCGTCCTGTTAAACGGGTAAATCTTTCGATAATCTCAGGAACACTTTTACCATAAATGAAATAATAACTTATCTCTCCGGTTTCGTTTTTAACCTCGTAATGATCATCACTCCCCTTTCCCATATCAAAATACATTTTACCCGGATTATCGAAAAACAATGCATAAATATTATCCTGAGTAACTGAAATAAAAAACGGGATAGAAATATACAGCGGGTCCTGAGAAATATATTTTTTTAGTCCCTTCTCGAGGTAATCCGTATTCCACATTATCATCTTTGAGCCGCGCTTTTCAAGCTTACCGGTTTTTTCGCCGAATCCGAAAAATTTTTCACCCGGCTTTATCTTTTTTCTGCATAGATAAGAACCACGTCTGTATTCATAGGGAAAAACATTATTAAAATCCTCTAATAATGTTTTTCCATCTTCTGATTGGATTTTGATATAAAATGGATTTTTGTGAATTTTTATCCGAAGATCAAGTGAATTAACC
>JBHPGK010000051.1:0-17496 GCA_042570605.1 Candidatus Zhuqueibacterota bacterium | reverse complement strand
CCTGTACATTTTTGATCATCCTTTTCCGCAACCACCGACACTCCGTAACCGCAGCCGGATGATTTATAACTCTTCAGGAGGTCATTGGAATTCGCCAGGAAAATCTCATTTTCACCTTCAAAGTATCTTGCACCCCCACTCTTCGTTATCCGTTTATCGGACATGGCGATCCCTTCAACTTCCTTTGCAAGCTCTATCTTCCTGTCCATAGAAACATTACTTATTTCAGGATCAAATAATCCGTCTATCTGAGTAATTCCTTTATCATCAGGCAGTACATTATTTTCATCCGGAGTGGTTTTCCCTGCAAAATCCACCGCACTGGCAGCAGCCCTGTCAAGAGAACCTTCGGACAGGTCATTACAGCTTGAAAATGCCATCCTGCCCTGTACAAAAACCCTGAATCCTACACCATGTGATGCGGCTTCCTCAACTTTTTCAATATTACCGTTGCGAATATTTATGCTAAGGTTCCGGCTGTCCTGAATATAAACTTCTGCAGCATCCGCCCCTTTGTTCAGGCATTTTTTCACAAGATCTGCAGCTAATGATTTATAATCCATAATTTATCTCCTTATTATCAAACATAAAATTATCTTCTTGCCCGGCTTCCGCCCACATTCATACCGCGCAGCCTGACCGTCGGCTGTCCGGCAGAAACTTCAGCCGCCTGTCCCTTGCCGCAGATACCCGGCCCAAAATCGAGGTTATTGCCGACTGCATCAACATTTGATATGACATCCAGACAGCTTCCAATTAGTGTTGCACCTTTAACAGGTGTGGTAATTTTGCCGTTCTCTATAAGGTATACCTCCCGGCATGTAAAATTGAACATTCCTGTTATTGAATTAACACTTCCTCCGCTGAGTGACTTCACATAAATTCCGTTTTTTGTAGAAGCAACGATATCTTCCGGATCATCCTTGCCGTTTTCAATAAATGTATTGGTCATGCGCGGTATGGGAACGAACTGAAAATCCTGCCGTCTTCCGTTGCCGGTGCGTTCGGCGCCGATCTGTTTTGCAGAAAGGATATCGGTCATATATTTTTTCAGAACACCATTCTCTATTAAAACATTTCTTTTTGCCTGTGTTCCTTCATCATCAAAATTTACCGTGCCTCTCCTGTTATGAACAGTTCCGTCATCGACCATTGTGAAAATATCGCTGGCGACTTTCTGCCCTAATTTCCCGTAAAATGCACCTACTTTTTTGGCAATGTTGTCCGCTTCGAGCGGGTGTCCGACAGCTTCATGAACAAGTACTCCGCCCCATCCGTTCTGCATAACCACGTCCATTTTACCGGCGGGGGCATCCTGGGCATCGAGCATCACAACGGCTTCCTTAGCTGCGGTTGTCGCAACCTCTTCAGGTGTAACTTCATCGAACATCTCAAACCCGGAATGTCGCGCAAGTCTTTCACGGCTCATATGCCTCGTATTGTTGCCTTCACTCATTGCCTGTACAATAAAGAAAAGCTGCGGCAGTTCATCGCTCAGCAGAAGCCCCTCACTGTTGGCAATCATCCTGCCCCTGACTTCATCATTATATGTAACATAAGCGATCTTGATCCTCGGATCATAGTCCATCATTGTCTGGTTGGCACGCTGCATGACTTCAAGCCGTTTTTCATCTGCGACCTGTTCCAGCGGAAGTTGTACGGTAATAAATGATTCCCGTTCACCTTTTTTAATATTTACCGGTTCAACTCTTTGGGTACCTCTTGCCACATAAGAAGCAACCTCAGCAGCCCTCATCAGTTTTTCCTCAGTGATTTCATCGGTATATGCATACCCGGTTTTATCTCCGGAGATAACTCTGACACCTGCTCCTATACTGATATCGAACGTTGCGCTTCTGAACTTCGATTCCTCCATCTGAATATTTCTGGAGATACGGTTTTCGACGTAAACCTCGGCAAACTCGCCTCCCATTTCAAGGGCTTTGCGGATGGTGCTGTTCAACAGAGCAGGATCAACGTCCACCTTTGCGCTCTGTGTTCCCGTTCCGCAGGATTTCAGAAAGGAGAGCAGTACCGGCATGGATGTTACTGCTATTCCTCCTTTTAAAGACTTTTTAAGAAACTCCCTGCGGGGAATATCGCTGACAAAATAGTTTTGAAACTTCATATATTTACTCCTAATAATTTAGTGTTCAACCACAAGAAATTTACGATTTACGAATGACGATTTATGATTAAGGAAGATCACATATCTCCGGTTTCCCGTTTCCTGCTTCCGGCTTCCTGTTTCCGGTCTGCCGGATTGAATAGTAATATTTTTAAATGATGAAATCAAGGATTTTTATGAATAAGTTTTTAAAAATTAATTCTACAAATTCAGGCTATTTTTGAAACAAATTTGTTATTCACCCCGTTAAATAATTGACTAATTGCAAAAATATTCTATATTATACCAAAAAACATGGAGACTACTTACAAATGAAAAAATTTTATCTCTTTTTTGCAGTAGTCCTGTTATTTAATGGCTGTAATTTAAATGATTCCGACACCGATACCCGTATCTATCTTTATACCGGGTACGATTCCACAGGTGTTGCAATTGTAAGCGGAAAGTTGATCATTGATTTTCTGGAAAAGGGCGAACTTGAAGGACAGTGGGAACTGAGCAGGATCAGCACTAATACGGATAATATCGGACCGCAGCTCGGTAAGGGCAGACACATTGGACATGTTGAAAATGATACCGCATGGATTGCTTTAAATCCGGATTTTGCCGATAATAATGTAGGCTTAAGCGGCAGGCTGGATAAAAATGAATTCAAGGGTAAATGGACTTACTCTTCATTTATCGGGCTGACAAACTGGGGTACCTTTATGGCGGTTAAGAGGTAGAAATTAAATATTTTTATCCTAACTTCTCAATTTCTCCGCACAATTTTTCAAAGAATTTCTTAATCGAATCGAGGTCTTTAACTTCGGCGGCATCTTCAATTTTTGAACCGATATCAGAGAGGATACCAAACCCATAAGTTCCACCCGAACCTGAGAGCTTGTGCCCGTACGTTCTTATACTGTCAAAATCCTGCTTATTTATATTTTCCTCTAAAATAAGGAGCCCTTCTTTGAGGCTCTTAATATATTCGGCAACAAGTTCATCCTCTATATCATTGTCGATATTTTCGTAAAAATTATCATCAGACATAATTAATCCTTAATGTTTAATGTTTTTCGTAATTTGAATAGTGTGTCTCATAGGATCAAATCAAAATGCAAAAAGCAAAAATCAAAATTACATATAAAAATTCAAAATTTATTACAATCTTATATGATATAGTACTGACATTTTTGATTTTTACAGATTTACCTTTAATAACACCAAAACCGCAATATTTATTCATTACCAATGATAATTTCTTTAGTTTTTTTGCCGCCGCGGGTGGAAAGCACGTGCACTTTGCACTTTGCAGAATCTATTCCGTTGAGTTTTACTTTAAATTCCGCCTTATTCTTTTCACCCTTTTTTGTCCAGCCGCACTCAACATCTTTATTGGAGAACTCGGGTAAGATTATCTCAACTTTTTTGTTTTTTCTACCTTTTGTCAGTTCTTTGTCAAATTCCAGCCTCACCCTGTCCGGTCTAACTATCTTAACCAGTTTTGCCTGGTCAAGTGCAGTAGGCAGATACCCCGTATTGGTAAATGAAACTTCTACCTTAAATATACCTTCCTCTTTATCAGGCTTTACTTTGACATCAGTAATTTCTACCTGCGGCAGGTGTTTTGCAAGCATCATATTGAACATTGCCTGCTTCTTTATCCATTCTTCCAGCACCTCTACAGGAGCATTCTGGCTGAAAAACTTGGGATTGAATCCTCCAATTTCCACTTCTCCAAGCTGGGGATGGTCAAATTTAGTCCAGTTCTTGAATCCTTTACCGCCAAGAGCTTTATCGTTCCATACAAGAGCATCATAAGAGTCAAATTCACCGTCCTTATCATAATCCTCCATAGCGCCGCCGTTCCAGAGTTCGTCGCCATACCAGATACTGCCGTAATACCAGTACCCGTAATCGGGTCCATGCCCGAATAAAGGGCTGGGTCTTGAGGGTTCGCCTGTGATCCTGTTAAATTTTCTCCTCGTCATATATGTATCATATACGTCCCCTGCCCACTGGTACCCGGTTATCTCCATTCCTTCCTTATCAAAATATTCATAAAGTTTTATATCATCAGGATACATCCTGTCCTTACTTTTGGAAGTCGAAGGTGGTCTTAAATGCATCGGTACCCTTGTATCCATGGAATTAACCGCCGAAACATTGGGATGCTCCAGAAGGAACACAACAAAACTCCTTGTTTCCGGTTCGGATAACGGGTACTTCCCTGCTCCCCGCTGTGTCCAGCCCCGTTCAGTCGCTTCCCTGCCCGGTTCCGGACGCCAGTTTTCCGGGTAATTCCGGTGCAGGTCAAGCCCGCCTATACCGTCCTCATTATACCTCCCGTCTCCGTCATTATCGATACCCTCACCATAGATCTTATAGTCCCCTTCTCCATCCTTTACGCGTTTCATCAGCCTCCCTGTGGGGTCCTTCGGATCAATTACATAGTTCCCGGAATCAGGCTCCACTTTCTGCCTCATCTGATGTGTAAAACCGTCGCCGTCAAGGTCTTCATTCGGGTCCTCATCCATCAGTCCGTCCCTGTCGCCGTCATGAGGACGCACCGAACTCCGGTTACTCTGAGCAGTCTGAAGGTAAAGCTCAGCCCCATCGGGATTGTTCTTTATCCGGAAATAAAATGTTTTTGTATCAACAAGCTCGGTAATTTCTTTATTTTTCCCGTATCCGGTAAGCAGGTAATTCAGCATCCAGAGGGCGGATTCCGCAGCAGTCACTTCACCCGCATGCCTGTTTGCATCGATTGCAATGGCAGGTTTATCCGTATCCTTAGCAATTTTTTTATTAGTTAACGTGACCTGATAAATTGGTCTTCCTTCGAAACTTTCTCCTGCAATATACAGTTCGAAAATGTCCGGGTATTCCTTTTCCCATTTCTTCAGAAAAAATATTATCTCTTTGTAAGTATGATAATGTTTAAAATCAAGTTCCCCTTTCCTGAGCGGTACGGTTTCTTTATAATTTACCTTTTTAAAATAGCTTATCCCGTGCCTGTACCCGTTAACCTTGTAGTATTTTTCCACTTTGGCCTTTTTTGAATCTTCATTTTCCTGAGCGGATACCCCTGCCGTAATAATGATTGAAATTAAAATTAAGAGAATTGTAGCAATTGTAATTATTGATCTGCTGCGCATGTTGCCTCCTGTATAATTTAAACACATATCAAATATCAAAAATTAAAATGAAAAACCATATATTAAAATCTAAAATTATAAATTGCCTTTCAAGAATATAGAATTATCTTTCTCCAGAAAGCCAACATTTTGAATTTTCATTTGTCATTTTGATTTTTAAATTTTGATTTTTAATTTCATGTCAACTTATTGGTATAAATATCTGATAAAATTAAGAATCCTGGATTCGGAACTAAATATTTCTCTAAGTAAAAATAAAACATAACAATATTAATTAATATTTCCAATTATTTCTTGTAAAATTATCCAATTTTAGTTAAACTGTTTGTTTAAAATTTTTGTTAAGTTATTTAGTAGAGTGAATTGTAATCTAATTAATAACATAGGAGAGGTAAAATGGGAAAAGTTAAACTGTGGTGGACTGCGGTCAGACCTTTTGCATTCACTGCTTCTGTCACGCCAGTTCTTCTGGGTTCATCGATAGCGGCGGCACTTAATAAAGATCTGGCGTTTAACTGGTTATATTTTATACTCGCAGTACTGGGGGGCATGCTCGTTCATGCAGGCACAAACCTTTTCAATGATTATTATGATTATAAGGGCGGTATTGATCGTGAAGGGACGCTCGGGAGCAGCGGTCTTCTTGTCGGGAAACTTATGAAACCATCCCAGACTTTCAAAGGCGGAGTAGTTTCGTTTTTTCTGGCTGTGGTTATCGGCGTATTTTTCGTGATAAAATTCCAGTTCGATACATTTTTTATCGGTTTATGTGTGTTCGGTCTCCTTTCCGGGATATTTTATACAGCTTCCCCTGTCAGCTTCAAGTACAGGGCTCTTGGTGATTTCCAGGTATTTCTGTCAATGGGAGTATTGATGACAGTCGGTTCATATTATATACAGACCGGAGAATTCTCATGGATAGTGGTACTGTATTCAATCCCGATCTCAATTCTTGTGGATGCCATACTTCACAGCAATAACCTGCGCGATATTGAGGACGACAGGAAAGCGGGGATAACCACACTTGCCATGATGTTAGGTGAAAGCGGAGCAAGGATTTTATATTATTCGCTGCTGATAGGAGCATATGTCTGGGTAGTCTTGTGTGTAATATTTTTCAAACTTCATCCGGTTGTTATGGTATCGCTGTTATCGCTGCCGCTTGGAATAAAACTGATCAAAATGGTAAAGAGCAAGGATACGCTTCCAAAAGAAGTTTTTGCAATGATCGATGCCGGAACTGCTCAGCTTCACACTGCCGTAGGTGTCTTAATGACCATTGGGTTTGTTCTGCAGCGGGTAGTTTTTTGAGTTAAGATTTGTTTAAAACATATATAGGATTAGTGCGGGAATTAAATCCCGCACTTTTGTTTAATAATGAAAAGCTTAAGTCCAGAAAAATATAAAACAATTATTACACTGCTCCTGTTTCATGCAGCGATCCTGATGTGGTACCTGATGTTCGTTGTGAAACCGTTCAATTTCTGGATCATGATGAGCATTACCACCTTAATCCTGATGATATTCTCATTTATACTGGAGTACCCCGTATTCAAAAAAGAAGACTGGAATATTAAAAATATTACCATCGGGCTGGTTTCCGCAGCGGTTTTATACATGATTTTCTGGACGGGAAACGAGATGACAAGAATGGTATTTCCTGAAAAGCTTACTCAGGTCCGGGAAATATACAGTAACCGGCTTGAGATGCACCCTTATATAGTTGCAGTATTGCTTTTTTTCCCAATTGGTATGGGTGAAGAAATATTCTGGAGAGGATACCTGCAGAAATATTACTCAAAAAAGTTCGGCGAAAAAGCTGCTCTTTTCCTGATAATTACAGGATATATAGCCGTTCATTTGTCATCTGGGAATTTAATGCTGATATTATCCGCAGGCATATGCGGGATATTCTGGGGACTGATGTTTTATTTTACAAAATCTGTGGTTCCCGGTATTATATCTCATATGGTTTGGGACCCTGTAATATTCGTGATACTGCCAATTCAATAATTTTAAAAATTTTAGGTTCTTCAGGAATTAAGTTTGATGTAAGTATAAATAATTGAAAGGGAGAACATCAAACTTTTAATTTAAAATAATAATTACAAAAAAACGGAAGTAATGATGTCCCTGAGTAAGATGCACTAATGTCGGGGATTGACCTGTCTTAAAAAGATTAATCCATATTTAGCTTATAAGAAATTTTAATAATGGCTCAATAATATTTCAAGAAAACACACAGCCATATGCAAATAATTTTTTGCTTTGTCATTCCAGCGAAGGCTGGAATCCAGAAAACTGAATATTCAAAAAATTACTAAGTCTACGTACTTGTATCAAAGAGCAAGGTGACTGCTTATATTGGCGAAAATAATAAACTAAAAAGTAGAGTCTATAAACCTAAAAAAGGGATTTAAATAAAAATATTTGTTCTTAAGGAACTACATTGAAACACATAAAAAGTAGGAACTGGATTCCAGCCTTCCTGGGTGTGGCTCAACTCGTTTTTACAGAGAAAAAAAGCCTGGAACTGTCATGCCGAACTTGTTTCGGCATCTCATCTTTTCAATTGGAGACCCTGAAACAAGTTCAGGGTGACAGGCTTGGAGTTGAACCACACCCACCTTCGCTGGAATGACATAATAGTACTTTCTTATATCTCTTGAGATTTTGGAGAACAATACAAATTCCTGAAGATCCAAATTTTAATGCATTTAAATTCGTACATCACTCACTAATTATTTGATAATATTCACTTTTGCCTGATAAATTACGTGCATTTTAAAACATAAAGCCCGGCAAAATATATAAAAATGCCGGGCTTTTCAATCTATAATATACCCCCTGTCAAACCAAGATCAAATACTGTCAGAGAATATGTTTTTTCAAATAATATTGAACGTCAAGTTTCAACGAACGATTAATGAACCTGCCTGAACGTCAATGGGATAAAATTCTCCGAAGGAGTTCCGATCTGGATAAGCATCCAGTCTTTATCATATTCTTCGATCATTTTTTTGAGTTTTTCAATCCGTTCAGCATGTGATACTTTGACCTCTTCCCATTCCAGTTTTTCGATCCGGTAGTTAAACCTTTTTTTCTGACCGTTTACTTTGATCTCAATTTCAATATGATTTTCAGCTTCAACATGGGGAAGCTGAATCGCAATTTTACTCATTTTAATATTCCTCCTGTTTAGGTTGAACTCCCCCTCGCATACACCGAATCTTCAATAACAATATAAACAACACATTTCCGGAATAAAAGTAAAAAGTGACGAAATCCTTATTCTAAAAAAAAATCCATTATTTTATGTCGTCAGGCAAACTTTGTTCAGCTTGACTTTTTTCTGTAATGCTCTGTTCAGGCATCCCTACTGCGTCTTCAGGCTTCTTTTTCCCTTTAAATACATGATATAGGATTATTACCAATCCTATTGCAATTAAAAAAGATGGAAAGATCAGGTCCTCATTAAACGTCAGAAACTGTCCCAACCCGATAAAAAGCCCGAACAGGATCAGAATAAGAGCCGGGATCTTTGCCCATTTCAGATTATTCTCTTCATTCCTTATAAGATAAAGATAACCGAAAGTCAGCCCCATCCCAAAAAAGAGTATGCATGAAGAATAATCCTGATACCTCCAGAAATATTCATGAAAGGCAACCAGCAGTCCAATAGAGTAAAGTGCCCCCATAGGAATGACAGGCCACCAGTTTTTCCGGTCTTTGACATATACAGCAAGGAATGCAGAACCTACAGCAAACAACAGAATACTTCCAATGATACCGTCCGGCAGATAATAGCTTTCCGCAATGAAAATACTTGCCCCCAGAAAAACAAAAAACAGGCAGAAGACCAGAGCCCATATCCTTTTTGTATTCTGAATGTAAGCTGCCAGAAAAATAATCCCGATTGCCACTAATACAAATGACGCAATGTAATCTTCCGGAAAATTGATGTAATACAGGTTATCCAGGATTATCAAACCGCCAAGCACAATCAGGAAAATACCTATTAAAAGAACAGGTAATCTACTTTTCATATTTCCCCCTTTTTAGTACACACTTTTTTATACGGCAGGCTCAAATTATTGTTTCAGGGCTGTTATTCCCAGAAAAGGTTGACTGATTTTTTTAATTCGGACAGGTAAACAGGTGCAGTCCCTCTTTTATTAACAGCGATCCCGCCGGCATGATTTGCCAGTTTACCGGCAATTAGCAGCGGAAGGCCAGTAGATAATGCAAGTGTGGCAGCTGCAATTACGGTATCCCCGCACCCGGTTACATCAGCAACTTCATCGGAACCGACTATAGGAATTTTATTGATCTCCTCATCAAAGACGGTCATTCCTGAACTTCCCTGAGTGATGATCAAATTTTTTGCCCTGAGTTTTTCCTTGAGCATCATTCCATATTTTATAATATCTCTTTGAGTCCTGATATTTTTCCCGAAAATCTCTCTTAACTCCCATTCATTCGGGGTTGCAAGAGAAATGTTCCTGAACCTGGCTAAATCGTACCTTGAATCTACGGATATTAATATCCCGTGACCTTTATTATAATCCTGCAATTTTTTTATAACATTATTCGAAACAGTCCCAAGCGCATAATCTGAAATAACAATTGCATCGAGATGTTTAATGAATTTTTCAAGATTTTTGATCAGTTTGTTTTCAAGTCCGGCTGATATTTTTACTTTCTTTTCGTTATCTATCCTGATGACCTGCTGTTTTGAACTGTGAGGACCTCCTGCAAGAATTCTCGTTTTGGTAGGAGTCAGGTATTCATCAGTCCGTATAATGTTTTTTGTATCGATCCCGGATTTCTCCATCGAATTCAGCAGTTCTTCTGCAACCGGGGAATTGTCAGCATACCCGAAAAAGACAACTTTTGCCCCGAGGGTAGCCATGTTTAAAGCGGAATTTCCGCCGCCGCCCGGCACAATTTTTCTGCTTCTGAATTTCAGTATCAATACAGGAGCTTCTCTTGATACACGTGAAGAGTTCCCGTATACATATTCATCAGCGATCAGGTCTCCAAACACACCAACCGTTTTATTCCTGAAGGAGCCGAGTAACTCCAGTATTTTCTTTTTATTCATGATCTTAAATCTCAATTCCCATTTGATTTTTGAGCAGTTCCTGCATCATCTCCGCATTTTTGACCGCATTGCCGAGATGGCAGTTATTAAAGAAAAGATACGTTTTTGATGTTTTTTTCCTCAACTCCCTTATTTTGTCGAGCCATTCCTCCATTTCATCGGTGACATAAGCGTAATTATACCTGTCATCGACAGTTCCTCCCCACCAGCTCTCTTTATTCCTTCCGTGAAACCGGACATATCCAATATCTGAAGTTGAAATATCCTGCGGCGGGATCAGCCCTTTTAATGCCGGCTGGTCCACGTTGCAGTAGCCTATATCATTTGCCTTCAGGAATTCATATACTTTCGGCTTTACCCAGTATATATTCCTGAATTCGACCCAAAACGGCACTTCCGCGCTTTTTTCCCTTAGTTTAAGCATATAGTCCATATTATCCTGATTGGCTTTGAACGAATAAGGGAACTGGGCAAGAAAGCCGTGAAGTTTTTTTGACTCACTAAGATACTTAACCGAATCGATCACCTTATTGAACGCTTCAACTCCCTCTTTCCTTGTGTGGGTCGACTCTTTATTGAGTTTCACTATGAACTCGAAATCATCGGGTGTTTTATTTGAAAGATGATAAAAAACCGCCGGATGCGGTATTGAATAGTAAGTGGAATTTATTTCAACCGTCTTGTAGCGCCCGGCATAAAAGTTGAGCATTTCGCCCTTGGGGATATCCTGCGGATAAAACGCACCTCTCCAGTCTTCAAAGCTGTAGCCGCTGGTCCCTAATTTTATTTCACCTTCACTCATTTAAATGGCAAAAATACGGGATATGATAAGAAGTGTAAATTAATTTAATCTTTTAACTATTAATTATTAATTATTAATTATTAACTGTCCTTTTATTTCAGGCTTGCAAGCAGGATATTTGCATCCCTGACTTCAGCAGAATTGGGATATTCTTCGACCAGTTTCTTCAGGATCTCTTCAGCTTTTTCTTTGTTGCCTGCCAGTTTATAGCATCTTGCCGCACCGAGTTTACATTTAGGCACCTGGAAATTATCCGGCAATTTAAGGGCTCCCTCTTCATAATATCCTGCCGCTTCAGGGTAATTGTTCCTGTCCTCAAAAACAGCGCCCAGTCCCGCATATGATGAACACAGGAGGTCTTCATCATCGCCGTAATCATCTATGTACTCTTTAAAGTACTTTTCAGCATTTTCATAATCTTTTGTAAAAAAGTATGCATTGGCAAGGTAAAATACCGCAACTCCGGCACTTGGCGTACCACTGAAATTATTTGTGACCGTCTGGAGGTCAGGTATTGCACTGGCATAATCCCCGTTGATATATTTAACCTCAGCAACGGAAAGCTGGTAAGAGGCATCGAATGCGGCTTTTTTCTTTGAATTCATATAGACCATTACAAGAGCGACAATAACGAACACTCCTACTGCAGCACCCGCGATCCTTTTCCAGTTTTCCTCAAAATAATTCCTTACCGTGAAAATGTAAGTGACCAGCTTGTCTTCTTTGAGCTGTTTCTTAGTCATTTTTCTTTTCTGTATAACCATGGATCTCCCACCTGTTTGCAAGTTCAAAATTTATAAGTTTTAAATTTAACTAAAAAAATGCTTTAATTCAATTGAAATTATTGGGAAGATGTTCCCCCGAAAATTATTCTTTGAATAATTTATAAAAAAAAATGATGTTTTGAATTAAAATACTGCCTGCCTGATTTTCAAACAGTATAAATTTTGGTAAACAATGACTGCAGATAATTTAAACTGAAAATAAAAATATCCCGTTAGGGATAAAATGTTTATAGCCTTTGGAGTAGATACGCGGCAATCTTAAATCTTTAAATCCCGTAGGGATGATAAGTCCTGACTTTGGTTTTATGCTGATTACATGGATTTAAGCGAACATACCGTCCCTACGGGACTTTTGTGTGTGTTTGAGAATCTATTCTGCTACAAATATTTTGTCCCACCGGGACAATTTGGATAATTAAAAACTAAATCAGAGGACATAAATAAATTTTTTTGTGTACTTTGTTTTTTAAAACGATGTAGTGAAGAACACCCCTTTGGGCAGGTACGTGTGTTAGCTGTTGAATATACTATTGTTCAAAAAACGTTCTTTAGTAATTATTCTCTTTCTATCCGCGTTTAATCCGTCTAATCCGTGTCATCCGTGTTCAATTATGATATTTTAAGATATTTACATAAATCAGGAAACACCAGGATTAATTACTTCTTCCAGAAATCCGTATACAGTACAACCAGTACGGTATACAGTTCAAGTCTGCCGAGGAGCATGCAGAAGGAGAGAACCCATTTACCGAGCATGTGTATTGCAGCGTAGTTATCAGTGGGACCTACAATACCAAGACCCGGACCTATGTTCCCCAATGAAGCGGCAACCGAGCCGAAAGCGGAAATCATATCGAGACCCAGCATCATCATTATGGCACTGGCTATTACAAATGAACCTATAAATATCATCAAAAAAGCAAGAACGTTTGTAACTGTTTCTATCGGGATGGTTTTTTTATCGATGCGTGTCGGTATTATTCCCATCGGGTGGAGGCTTTTTTTCAACTCGACCAACCCCTGTTTGATCAGTATCATAAACCTGATCACTTTTGCACCGCCCCCCGTCGAACCCGCAGAGCCGCCGATAAACATCAGTACAAATAGAATAAACTGCGACAGCGGTGACCAGAGTTCATAATCGGCAGTACCGTAACCTGTAGTAGTTCCGATGGAGACAACCTGGAAAACTGAGTACCTTAATGCTTGACCAACGTTTTGATAATGGGAAAATATATCGATGGTAACAATGATGATCGCCACAACAGCAATACCGGTATAGAACTTGAATTCCTTGTTTTTCCAGTATTCTTTAAAATTGCCTCTTAAACCAAAAAAATGCAGTGAAAAGTTTACACCTGCACAGAACATGAAAAATATTATCACGATGTCGATATAAACACTGTTATAATGCCCTACACTCGCATTCTTGGTAGAAAATCCCCCTGTGGCAAGCGTGGTGAATGTATGGTTCAAGGCGTCAAAAAGGGACATCTTTCCTATCATCAGAAAAACAATTTCCGCTGCAGTAAATATCAGGTATACGCCCCACAGTATCTTAGCCGTTTCCTTGATCCTCGGTCTAAGTTTATCCGGCACCGGTCCCGGGACTTCAGCCTTGAAAAGCTGCATCCCGCCGATTCCCAGGAACGGGAGTATTGCAAGGGAAAATACAATAATTCCCATTCCGCCGAGCCACTGTGTCATGCTTCTCCATAGCAGAATTCCCTGCGGAACGATCTCGATATCGGTCAGGATCGTCGCACCCGTTGTGGTAAACCCGGACATCGATTCAAAGAATGCATCTGTAAAATTCGTAATTGAGCCTGAGATCATGAACGGAAGCGAACCGAACAGGACAACAAACAGCCATCCAAACGTAACTATCCCGAAACCTTCCCTGATACGCAATTCCCCGCCTGTTGAAGTAAATTTAAAGAGAAGAAAACCCCCAAGGCAGGTAATACCCTGCGAAATAAGGATACTTTCTGTTGACCCGTCTTTATAATAAATTGAGAAAACTAAAGGCAGGAGCATCATTACGCTGAGGAAAAGTAATATCAAACCTATAATATGCAGTACAGGACTTATTCTCATTAGATAAACAATTTTTCGAGTTTATGTATTGCCCACGGCAGTGAAAACACTATTACTGTGTCACCCGGGTATATTTTCGTATCACCCGTAGGTATCATTGCTTCACCATCCCTGACGATCATACCGATAATAGCACCTTCGGGAAAATTTACATCCTTAAGAGGTTTGTCAGAAATCTTTGCCCCTTCAGGCACGTTAAATTCCAGCAATTCAGCATCGATCCCCTTTATTGTCGAAATTGAGGATATCTGACCGCGCCTGATATACCTCAGAATAGTATTGATAGTTGTCATTTTCTTGCTGATCGCAGAATCGAGACCGATAGCCGAGATAAGTGGAATATATTCAGATTTATTGACAAGTGCAATTGCTTTCCTGACTCCTATATGCTTTGCTACGAGACAGGAAATCAGGTTATCCTCATCATCAATAGAAGTTGCAATAAAGCAGTCCATATCCTGGATTCCTTCTGCTGCCATCAGATCGATATTCTTTGCATGACCGCGAACGACAAGACTGCTTTCCAACACTTCTGCTGCTTCATTTGCCAGAACAGGGTCATCTTCCAGGAGCTTTACACTTAGGTTTTTATCTTCTTCAAGTAATTTTGCAACGTTAACACCCACCAGACCCGCACCGAGGATCATTACATACTCTAATTTTTCTTCCTCTTTACCCATAAGTTTAAGGATATCAGGTATAGATTCCACTTTTGATATAACAAATACCTGGTCTCCTCTTACAATATAATCCTCTCCTGTCGGGATAATCGTCTTACCGTTTCTGTAAACAGCAACGATTCTGAACAGGTGTTTGTCTACCTCCTGTGAGACCTGTTTAAATTTTTTCCCGAGTATAGTTGAATCTCTCCTGTCCATTTTCAATCCGATCAACTGCACTTTCCCTTCTGCAAATTCAATAACATCCGTTGCCTGTGACCTCTTCACAAGATTTACTATTTCCTTTGCAGCCTCAACTTCGGGATGGATTATAAGGTCGACTCCAAAATCTTCAGATTTCATACCGTATTTTTCCGGCAGGAAATCCTCATCTTTGACCCTGGCAATCTTTACCGGATTACCTATCTTGGATGCAATAGTACATGAAAGAATGTTAATACAGTCCACATTAGTTACTGCCACGAATATATCGGCATTCTCTATCCCAGC
This sequence comes from Candidatus Zhuqueibacterota bacterium, assembly GCA_042570605.1. GTDB lineage: Bacteria > SM23-31 > SM23-31 > JBHPGK01 > JBHPGK01 > JBHPGK01. The sequence goes on along the minus strand of JBHPGK010000051.1, from coordinate 2,268 downwards.
CTGCTTTAAAGCACTGATACTCCCGCCGTTATCCTGAATCACAAAAACATCAAGCTGCTCCTGGAGCATCTTACAGGTATCGTGGCCCTTTTCCAGTAATATTATGTCATGATTTTCCGCAGAAAGAGTTTTCGCAAGATAAAAACCTACCTCCCCACCGCCAACAATAACTATTTTCAAAATAAACCTCTTTAAATTTATATCTGTGAATATAGATCGATCATTTCAATAGCGGTCATGGCAGCATCAAAACCTTTGTTGCCGGCTTTTGTACCAGCTCTTTCAACTGCCTGATCGATCGAATCCGTAGTTAAAACCCCATATACCACAGGTATTTTACTATCCAGCCCGACTAAAGCAATTCCCTTTGTAACTTCAGCGGAAATATACTCAAAATGAGGTGTATCACCTCTAATTACAGCACCCAGACAAATGACAGCATCATATTTGCCCTTGTCGACCATCTTTTTAGCAGTCGGGGGTATTTCGAACGATCCCGGAACCCATATTACGTCTATTTCATCCGCGTTCCCTTTATGTCTTACGATACAGTCAACCGCACCTTCAGCAAGTTTTGATGAAATTAATTCATTAAATCTGCTGACAACCAGCCCGAACTTTTTACCTTCGGCTGATATTTTTCCATTAATAATATTCGGCATTTTTCCTCCGTTATTTTTTACCAAGAATCAGGTGACCCAATTTGTCACGCTTTGTTTCAAGATATACTTTGTTGGTCTCGGTAGGTTCAATTTCAATTGGAACCCTTTCCACTATTTCGAGACCATGACCTTCCAGACCAATAAGTTTTTTGGGATTATTGGTCAGTAATCTGATCTTCTTAACTCCAAGGTCACTCAGGATCTGCGCACCTACACCATACTCTCTCAAATCGGCAGGGAATCCCAGTTCTTCATTCGCCTCAACAGTATCCTTTCCGTTATCCTGCAGGTGATAAGCCTTTATTTTATTGGAAAGCCCTATCCCTCTGCCTTCCTGGCGCATGTATAAAAACACACCTTTACCTTTATTTTCGATCATTTCCAGTGCTTTATGCATCTGGTCACCGCAGTCACATCTTTTGGAACCGAGCACATCACCGGTCAAACATTCTGAATGAACACGGACAAGAACAGGTTCATCGGGATCTATATCCCCTTTTATTAAGGCAAGATGCTCACTGCTGTCGATATCACAACTGTAATTATGCAGTTTAAAAAAACCGTACTTTGACGGGAAATTTGCTTCAGCTTCTTTTTTAACGTGTTTTTCTGTCCTTCTCCTGTATTCAATAATATCTTTGATCGTAATAAACTTTAAATTGAACTTGTCCGCAATTATTCTTAACTCCGGCATTCTCGCCATAGTACCGTCATCGTCCATTATTTCGCATAACACACCGGCAGGATAAACTCCTGAAAGTTTTGCAAGGTCAACAACAGCCTCAGTATGACCCGCTCTTTTTAATACTCCGCCGTTCCTTGCAATAAGCGGGAATATATGTCCGGGCCTGGCAAGGTCTCTCGGTCCTGATTCAGTATCGATAATAGTCTTGACTGTCACTGCCCTGTCAAAAGCCGATATCCCTGTTGTAGTATTTTCCATTGCATCGACAGTTATTGTAAAAGGTGTCTGATGCAGAGCGGTATTATCATGAACCATAGGAGCAAGGTCTAATTCCTTAGCCCGCTGTTCAGTAATCGGCATGCAAACCATACCCCGACCGTATTTTGTCATAAAATTGATTATTTCAGGTGTGATCTTTTCAGCTGATACAATAAAATCACCCTCATTTTCCCTGCCTTCGTCATCCGTCACGATAATAACTTTTCCGGCTCTAAAATCTTCAAGAACCTCTTCAACACTATTTAGTACCACCTCAAATTTCCTCCATTAATCGTTAAAATCCGTATTTTTTCAGCAGATCAAAGTTCAGGTCTTTTTGATCCTTTAAGTTCATGAATTTATAAACGTATCTCCCGATTATATCGGTTTCAATGTTAACTGAACTTTCTTTGTTTTTATATTTTAAGATCGTGTTTTCAAACGTAAAGGGTATGACCGCTATTTTAAATCCTTCAGTAACAACTTCAGCAATAGTCAGGCTTATACCGTCAATACAAACAGAACCCTTTTGTACTATATATTTCATGGTCTCTGGGTCACACTTTATAACGATCTCAAAATTATCACCGCTTTTTTGTATTTGATCAATTTTTCCGGTTCCATCCACATGCCCCAGGACAAAATGCCCGTTGAATCTTCCCG
>JBHPGK010000050.1:0-17887 GCA_042570605.1 Candidatus Zhuqueibacterota bacterium | reverse complement strand
GGGTATATTTGCAGAGACTCCCACATGGTCGTCGGGAATTCTTACAGCAGCCCAGACGGCTCCCACTTCAAAAGGGCCGCCACCGAATATCTCAAAATGCCATACTTCCTGCGGGTCTGCTATTGTGATGCATTCACCCCTGTCACCGTATCCGTATTCTTTAACGAGTTCGCCGATAAGCTTGATCGCCTCTCTTGCTTTAGTGCATCTTTCCAGAATTATCTGTTCGAGATTCTCTATTAGAAATAGGCCTTCGTCATTATTGAGTTCCTGTCTGCCTCCTATTGTGGTCTCACCGATCCCAAGCTGTTTTTCATTCATACATGGATAAGCTACGTTCATGAAGGCGTAGGTCTCTTCAGCTTCAGGGATTTCTCCTTTCTCAATTAATCCGCGCTGATCCCAGGCAGTCTCCGTATGGAGCATTCCCCAGTAGATCTTTTTCATTGTTCCCTTATTATGCTTCTTATGCGGTACGATGTTAAGCCATGTCCTGTAAAATCCGTCACATGTATGGCAGGTTATTACTGAACCGTCGGTTGTCGCTTTTTTGCCGACCTGGATACTGGTACAGCTCTCAGGATATTCTTCAAATTCCTGAACCTGCTGGGCTAAAACCGGCGTTAGATAAAGCAGCAAAAATGCCAGTAAAATAATTGTCAGTTTTCCTTTAAAAATTGATCTTTCCATTTTACACCCCTTGATTGTATATTTATTCTTTTTAATATATACTTTAACTTTTATTCCCGAATCGCGTGTTGAGGTGTTCATTCACCTCAACGATTAACTACTTACGAAGGTGTCACGAAGTGATCACTTTGTGCCATGAAATGGTCACTTCGTGAAAAGAACACCTTCGCAGGCTATAATATACTTATAGTTAAAGAACCAGTTATTCAAATACCACCTTATCCCGTCCCGCTTTTGCCGGATCTTTCAGGTAATAACCTGTCCCGTTCCCGATAACTTCTGCGTATCGCGGCACATTAAGACATGAAAGCGGTTTATCGGGATTTTCTTCAGTCCATGTTTCCATGGTCTGTAAAATAGCAGATGTATGCCTTCCCACACGTACATCAATGGGCCAGCCGTTTTCGTCTATCTTTTCAAAAAGCAGCCCGTGTTCTCCTGCTTTGACGACAAATTCATCTTTCCCGGTCAATAGCTGCTCACGCGTTGTTTTCCCTCTCGTTGCATCCAGGAAAGGTTCCGGTGCTTCAAACAGCAGGGAAACCGCATCCGAAAAATCTCCGACCTCCCTGTGCGAAAGACCATGAAGACTCTTTGGTGAAAATTCAGTGCCCATATTGAAATCTTCCATATCGGAGAGCATCATTGAAATAAATGATGCTAATTCCTGCCCCTTTTCATGTGTTACGATTGTACTGATGACGGGGTACTGTAATTCTGCTTCATGAAGGTCGATAAAAATATCCACTTCTTCCTGCCTGATAAGTTCCATAAATGCAAAACATGTTTTTTCAGTAAGAGTGCCGTTCGGCCTGCCGGGCCAGCATCTGTTCAGGTTGCGGATATCCACGTATGCAAGATACTGCCTGCTCGGATAATGAATATAAACTTCCGGGTCAGGCCACTGGTCGAGCGGGTTTGACCACCGGTCTCCCATCCGAAAAATTTGACCGCCCCATTCAGTCGGGATTGTATAATCCGGGGGATAGGCTCCGCTCAAACGGGTCACTGTTGTCCCGCTCCTGTTACTGCTCAATACTACGATAAGTCTGCCTTTTTCCATTATACCGTTCTCGACAAGCAGCCATGAGGCAAGTCTTCCTGCGGGCTCTTCCGGGTGTGAAGCTCCCATAACAAATATAGTTGCCCCTTCTTCCTTCCCTTCAAGGAAATAGATATTACAGTCGTTTATTGTGCCCTCGATACCCGAAAAATACTCGCTCAGCTTTTTAACTTCAGTTACGCCTTCTCCGAGTACCACAGGCTCTTTTAAATGTCTGCTCCTGTAGAAACTTACCCCTGAAAATATTATCAGGAGAAGCCCCAGAATACTTAAAATGATCTTTCTAATATAAATATTGCTGAACATGATTTTACCTTATTTTAGCCTGAATAAACGCAGTAAAAATGGAATTAATACCACTATATATAGAATTTCCTTCTGCCAGTTTTTAGTCTTGATAAGATTATAAATCAGGATCACTGAGACATAAAATATCAGCAGGTAATAGATAATTGTAATAAGGTTCATTAAAATTGTCATATTGATCCCTCAAAAAATTTGTTATAGTCCTGTCAAAAAATCAAGTTTACTGCTGTAAATCACCATTAAAGTCCCTATTATCATAATAAGCAGCGCCGGGACAATACAGGCTTTTAGGAATTTTGTATATGACCCTTTATACCCGACTACGTCAACTGTCAGCCTTCCGATTATTGCTGTTGGGGGCAGCGCATCCCCAAGCGGCCATATTAAACTCATGCCCGCTAAAGCCACGATCGGGTCAAGTCCGATCGTATTGAATAGCAGTACCAGAGGCACACCTATCACCGGGGCTGATCCCCACATTAATACTGCCTCTGAAACAGGTAAGACTATAAACAGGCTTGCGTATACCACCAGTATGGGCAGTGTTACTGTAGTTACGGCAAGAAATCCTCTAACACCGGTAAGCGTCATTATTTGAACAAGTATTCCTGCGCAGGTCAGTGTTCCTATAAGAGGCAGCAGCTGGTCTATCGTATCCCTCGATATTTTCAGGAAGTTCAGCTTTACCGGGGAAAGTGCAAAAGATATAACCGCAGAACACAGGAACATGAGCGGAAGCCCGATAACCGGAGTTGAATGAGGCCACTGCCGTCCCATAAATATCAGTCCGAAAAATACTAAAAACGGTAAGATTATCTTAAACCAGTTCATCTTTTCCGGTGGTTCCGGCAGTTCCTCAAAAGCTTTGACTATGTCTGTATCCGTACCTTTCCATCCTAAGATAAAGACAGTCATTAGTGCAGCGATAACGCATGGCACAAGCAGCGGAAAGAAAAACCCTACATACGGCATGTTTACCCCGGCTGCGGTCATCATTGCCCAGAGACTTACAGGCGGTGCAGCGGCACTTATTCCCGCTATAATGAATACTATTGCTGCAGTCTTTACCTTTGAAATACCCATATAGCTTAAAACTACAGCAACCATACCGCCGGTTATAAGCACGGTTACGCTGCCGGCACCCGTTAAAGCGCCGGGAATTAAAAGCAGTATGGTCAGCAGAATAAGCAGTAAAGCCCTGTTTTTATGGAATCTTTTTAAAATGCCCCTCACTGCAAAAGCTATCCCGCCGGATTCCTTTAAAATATTCATGAATAGAGTTGCGGTAACAAAGATCAGATTTATATCGAGATAGGTTGCTGCACCTTCTGCTATGTGCCTTGCCGGTACCCAGAATCCACCTGCAAGAGCTCCTGAAATTGCAGCTGCAAGCATTGAGAGTTCAGTGGAAAGTTTAAATAATTTCGCAGTAATATATACTATTATCATTATACCGAGAATTATCCCGGCATATGTGAACATGCTCATTTAGTAATTCCCTATTTTTCAAAAAGGTTCTTAAATATTTTGGTCATTTCATTGTATTTTTCAAATTCGATCATCGGTATATTTTTCTCTTTTGAAATGGCGGTGAACCTGCCGTCTTCATTCCCTTCTTTTTTAATTATCAGCAGGTCTGATTCCGGGCAGACCGCATCGATCGAGAGTTCGTCCGTATTATCTCCGGGGGAAGCTCCTTTTGCACGCCTCTGCATACCTCCGATATGAGCACCGATTATTTTGATCCCCTGCTTTTTTGCTTCCGCTATAAGGCTTTTTGTCCTTTCGAGTTCGTCTTTTATTGAAATTCCCGCCGCTCCCATTCCTTTCTGGCTCGCTCCGGTTACAATAATTATAGTTTTGAAGGGAGTATCAGTATCCTTTTTTGCGGCAAGGTCTTCGGCAGAAGAGAGAGTATTATAAACATGATCATATTTAAGTCTTTTGATAAAAGCTTTGATTTTTGTCGGACCCGGACTCTGCCCGCAGGAGGTGATCAACACAGGTAATTCTGCTTTGATCTCTTTATCCTGTGCAAAAACAGACGGGAACGATAAAACAATAAAAACTCCAATCAAAAAAACATATAATAAAATCTTTGAAAACCTTTTCATTTTATACTCCTTACTGATAAAAATGTCTGAATTTATTATTGCTGATAATATAATCCTCTTAAGAAATTAAATCAAGTCTTTCAATGTTTATTTATAGCGCAATCCATTCAAATATTAGCGTTTTAAAAGAAATGACATGTATTTCTATGCATATTCACATTTTTCTAAAGACAAAATGTTGTCAGAGTAGAGACGCAGCATGCTGCGTCTCAAAACAAACAAAATAATATTATTGCATTACTATTTGAATGTTAGACGCAGCATGCTGCGTCTCTACATTAAGAACAATTCTTTTTTATTGACGATAATAATCCAGTACTCGTGGGCAGAAAAATCCGCTTATTTTCTATCATTGCGTTTTTTACCCGGAAAAAATAAGATCACACACAATATAATGATATAAACAATTCCGGTTATCCGGAATAACGTCCCTGTTGATTCTATGTCTTTAAGTTTCGATTCACCCACCTCAGGAAGCGGTACAGGGTCCCACGGGAGATTATACTTCACAGCAAGTCCCTTAATATATAACAAATGAATTACAGGAATATTCATCGCTATCATTTCAAATATCACACCTCTGTCTTCTTCCGTAGGAAGCTCCGGATTAAAATTCAAGCCCGGTTTTACATTAAGCACCAGCGGGCTTGTCCCGAAGTTCGCATAACTCCCGCCGGTATTTATAAATGCTTTTATGCCTTTTGATGTGTAATTGCCGAGATATAATTTCATTCGTTCTGCAACATTTTTCCGCAGGTCAGGTTCGTATATGAACAGTATCCCGCTATTTTGAATCTGCTTTAATATACTGTCTTTAACTTCCTTTTCAAAACCTTCCCCTATATCTTTTTCACCGCCAAGTGTAATAGCAGCCGGTTTAATATCAAATATTCTATTTTTCAGAAGGAGGTATATATCAAGCAGATTAAAATCAGGATCAGTGGCGCCAAAAGAAGATGCTCCTATTGAAATAATTATAACAGGAAAAACTTCCATCGCTTTTGCCGCAGAAAGAGATGCAGTAACAAGAGCCGGGAACGAAGCTGAACAGCCGAGAGCAATAGTATCTCCCGATTCTACACCGGCTTTTTTTAATAAATGCACTATCAAAGCCGCCATATCCGGGTTTGTTGTTGTCCTTTTTGCATCTATATGACCAAGTGTCGTGGTAATTGAAGATAACTCGGGACCTATCAAGCCGGTCTGATTCGGATCAGTTGAATTATTAAAATTTTTGCCGGATGTCTCGAAGTGAGTTCTTATTACAGAGATACACTCTTTCATGATCTTCGATGCATTCAGCATCTCTTCTGAATAGGGAAGAAGGTTATCTCCCGGGGAGAAAACCGGAATTATAAATACGAAAAGACTTATAATCCCTGTAAGTATTATCCGGTTTTTAAAAGGGGACGTGTTTTTTGGGATTTTGGTTTTTTTATATAATGGCGTTTTCATTTATTTATAAGTTTAAAATATTGAAAAGATCAGTCTGCCCAGTACCCATGATGCTGCGGTTACCGATAAAAGAGAGGCGGTCGTTATTATTACTCCCTGCCTTTCAAAGTTATTGGCGATAAGCCCCGGGATAACCCAGCCGATGACCCTGAACTCCGGGGATAACATGTCAAACACCGGAAAGACCTGCAGCCAGATATATGTCCAAACGCCACCTGCAAGTATCATAAATACAAATCTTCTCCTGCCGAATAGGATCAGGTGCTGTGATGCTAATTTATATGTAAACATTGTCAGCAGCGCCGCTGCCAGGGTGGCGGCTATCCTGAGCGGCTGGTCTGCAAACAGTACAAGATAACCCGGTACTATTATACCGCCGGGGTATATTCCTGTTATCCCGGTAAAAAGCAGCGTTATAAGCAGACTTATAAATGAGATTTCATAACCCATGCTCTTCTCCAATACTTTTCCAGTATTTTACCAAAACCTCTCCCATTCCTTTCATGTTTCCGAATCCGAAAACGACATCATTATCATTACTGTCAGAGATCACCGTATTCATTAAATATTCCGGAGATTTTTTATCCGGTACTATTATCCGTTCTGCTTTCCGTTTTACGATCCTTGAATGAGCGCCGACAGCATAAATTCTTTTTAAACATTCGAACCTGCCGTTTTTCAAAGTTTCTATCCACTGCAGAGTTCTGTCACCCCTGTCGGCACGCAGGTTTAATATGCCTGTAAAGTTATCGGAATCTGTTTGCAGAATTTCTTTCGTTTTCAAAATGATCCTGTATGTTGATTCCGGATCATTGGCGGCAAACGCATTAACAAGGTAAATAGTCTTCCCGTTTTCCGGCGGACGGTATTTCCATATCCTGAATTCTCCAATATCGTATTTAACGTTTTTTATCCCTTTTATAATAACGTCTTTATCGACATTGAGATATTCTGACACTTTACAGACAATATTCAGGTTCTCCGAAAATACCCCTGATTTTAATCCCGGAATGTTTGATGATGCTCCGCTGCTTACCCTTATCAATTCACCACCCATTTTTTTAACGGTTTGGGCAAAAATCTCCCTGTTTTCATTCTCCGGGATAAAAACTTTCGCTTTTTCTGTGATGCATAAGCTGAGTACTGAAGAAATTTTTTCTTCGGTTGACCCCATTGTTTCCGTATGGTCTTTCCGGGTGTTTGTAATTATGACGATGTTCGGTTTTAATATTTTATCCGATTCAACGTAATGGTTTTCAGGCTGTATACTCATGATCTCTGAAACAATACAGTCAGCATTTTCTTTGACCGCCCGGTTTATCAGTTTTTTCTGTTCTATTATTGACGGGATCCCGTATCTCTTTACAGGGATATCACTCGAGTCAGGTAGTATTATTGCAGCCTGGGAGCCGGTTGTTTTCGCAAAAACTTTATTCCCATTCTCTCTAAGAATGCATGCGATCAATCTCGTAACACCGGTCTTTCCTCTCGTCCCCGTTACACAGATCCTTAAAGGGATAGAGTTGATCCTCCGGTTATGTGTTATACTTTCATAGATGAGGTAAATTAAGAATATTAAGAATGTTATTATTAATACCGGCAATTCATTCCCCGTTCAGTTTAATACCGGATTTATATTAAAGTAATTACCGGCTTTATGCAAGTATTTTTTAATTTGAGATTTAATTAGAACACGGATGACACAAATTGAACGGATTTTCACAGATTAATTTTTTAATTTAATATACAAAAAACCATAATAATGTCTAAGGCAAACCTTCCGGGTTTTGGAAACCTGGAAGGTTTTATATTGTTCCTTTATCTAATCCAAGAGCTTTTAAAAAGATTGTATCTTATTCCAAACATTTTTATTTTATTCATATCAAAAATAATAGGAAGGTAATAGGTCATGAGATTTTTCTTTGTTAAATTTTCAGCGGGCTGTTTTATTCTGTTTTTTTTCTGTCTTCAGCTGAATGCCCAAAACAAATATGAAGAATTACCTAACCCGAATAAAGCACAGCTTGCCTGGCAGGAAGCGGAGATGGGTGTGCTGATCTCTTATGATCTGCACGTCTTTGACGGCAAAAGATATATACAGGGACAAAACAGAGTTACACCGATACCGGATTACAATGTTTTTAATCCAAAAAAACTTGATACCGATCAATGGGTAAAAGCGGTCAAAAACATGGGTGCAAAATTCGCACTTCTCACTGCGACTCATGAAACAGGATTTGCATTATACCAGTCGGATGTTAATCCTTATTGTTTAAAGGCTGTTAAGTGGAAAAACGGAAAAGGAGACATAGTCCGGAATTTTGTGAACTCATGCAGAAAATATGGAATCAAACCGGGTATTTATATAGGTATCAGGTGGAATTCTTTTCTCGGTGTTTTCAATTTCAAAGTAAACGGCGAAGGAAAGTTTCGCGAAAACCGGCAGAAATATTACAATCAAATGGTTGAAGGAATGGTTAAGGAGCTTTGTACGCGGTATGGAGAACTGTTTGAAATATGGTTTGACGGGGGTGCTGATCATCCGGATAATGGCGCTCCTGATGTTCTACCTATAGTAAAAAAATATCAACCCGGCTGCCTGTTCTATCATAATCTGCAATTAGCCGAGGCGCGCTGGGGCGGCTCGGAATCGGGAACAGTACCATATCCCTGCTGGGCTGCCTTTCCTAATCCTTTTTCCCATGCAGGGGATACAAACGCTGAACGAATAAACCTCCTCAAACATGGAGATCCTGACGGCAGGTACTGGATGCCTGCAATGTCCGACGCCCCTCTCCGCGGATATAACCGAAGGCATGAATGGTTCTGGGAGCCGGGTGATGAAGAGCATATATATCCTCTGGAAAACCTGATGAACATGTACTATGGATCGGTGGGACACAACTCTACATTGATACTCGGTATTACACCTGACCCTGATGGGCTGATCCCGAAAACTGACGTAAAACGTATGAAGGAATTTGGGTATGAAATAAAGAAAAGGTTCGGCAAACCAATTGCTTCTGTAAAAGGAAAGGGCAGTGTTTTTAATATTGAAACGGAAAAGGAAATTAAAATAAATCATGTAGTAATTATGGAAAATATCAGGGAAGGGGAGAGAGTAAGAGAATTTGTAGTGGAAGGTTTCTTAGATAACGAATGGAAAACTCTGTGCAGTGGAAGCTGTATTGGGCATAAATACATTCATCAGTTTGAAACTGTGAATGTAACAAAGGTAAGACTGACTGTCTCAAGATCAATAGCAGAACCTGTTATAAAAGACCTGTCGGTATTTTATGTGGAATAGATTGTTTTAAAGGGTAAAATCAACTATTTTTGAATAGAAAAAAATAAATGTCATTACGAGGAAACCTCCTTTTTTTAGGGAGGTTGACGTCGTAATCTCACGGTTTAAAGCAATTTGTGGTAGGAGATTGCGACGCTCCGCTCGCAATGACATCTTTGTTTTTTGGAGTTAATACATTATCTATCCGAATTGGAAAAAATCAAATACTTTGTCATTCCCTTGAAAAAGGGAATCCAGTATAGGGGGTGGATTTGGAAAATGATTAAATAAAATGGATAGGTTTGAAACCTGTCCCTACACAAATATTGTTTATTTACGAGATGTCTCTTCTTCAGCCTCAGCCTTCCTCCTTCTCCCTTATATCATATTCTTTCGGCGGCTCAACATTAAGCAGATGTTTAACAAAATAATCCCAGCGTTTCCTGATAAAATACCTGTCCCTGGAAAGTCCGTGAGTTGCGTTCGGTACAATAAGCAGGTCAAAATCCTTGTTCGCTTTTATTAACTCTCCCGCAAGTCTCATAGTGCACGCCGTGTTAACATTATTGTCCATGTCTCCATGAGCGAGGAGGAGTTTGCCCTGTAAATTTTTTGCAATTGTCAGGTTCGACTGCTCCTCGTAATGTTTCCCTGCAGGGTATCCCATATAGAATTCGGGCCACCATACTTTTGCCATCCTGTGGTCATGGTTACCGGCTGATGCCACTGCAACCTTGTAAAAATCTGGTCTGGTCAATATCGCATGAGCCGCATCGTAACCTCCGGCTGAGTGACCGTATATCCCGACCCTCGATAAGTCCATATAGGGGTACTTCTCAGCTAATTGTTTTAATACGGTTATATGATCATCCGAGCCTATATCTCCCAGGTCCCTGTGCGATACATCATGAAATGCTTTTGACCTCATCGCTGTCCCCATGCCGTCGATAGTAACTACAATAAAACCTAATTCTGCCAATGGCATATCCTGATTGCTGTACCCCCTGTAAAACGATTTTGGAGTCCTGACAGCCTGCGGTCCTGAATATGTACCGTCTATAACAGGGTATTTCTTTGAAGGATCAAAATCTGATGGTCTGAATATTACCCCGTAAATATCTGTTTTGCCGTCACGCCCTTTAACACAGAACCTTTCCGGGAATTTCCACCCGGTTTCTAATAATTTTGATATATCCGCTTTTTCGAGTTTTTGTATCAGTTTCCCGTTCTCACTTCTTTTTAACACGGATTCGGGGGGCATGTCCACCCGCGAATAATTGTCAACGAAATATTTCCCATCGGGTGAAAAGCTTATCTCATGTTCTGCGTCTTCTTCTGTCAACAGTCTTAGACCTGAACCGTCAAAATTGACCCTGTAAAGATGCCGGAAATATGGATCCCTGTTTTTTTCTTTGGCGCCGGCTTCAAAATAGACACGGTGTTTTTTCTCATCGATGTGAGTTATATTCCGTACAACGAACTCGCCTTTTGTAACCTGGTTTTTAAGTTTCCCGGTCTTTCCGTCATATAAATAAATATGATTGTATCCGTCTCTTTCGGATGTCCATAATATTTCTTCCCCGTCCTTTACAAGATGCGGGCGGATAAAATACAGATCGACATAAGTGTCCGAGCGTTCTTTGATCAGAGTCTTAACGTTTCCTGTTTCCGGATTTATCTCTATATAATCCACAGCCTGATAGCCTCTGTACCATCTCTGGTAATGGAGCCGTTTTCCGTCTTTTGACCAGTCCGGGTTGCCGTTATCGAGGAAAGTAGGGTAGGATTCGATCCTGATGCGTGTTTTTTTCCGGGATTCAATATCAAATAAAAAAAATTCCACCATTGAAAGCAGGGTATCTCCCGGCAGTGCACGTTCATATGCAAAAACGTTAGCACGGAGGCTGTTCTCCGGCATATACTGCATAAGGTACAGGTATTGTGCGTTCCGCTGGTCAAGCCTGAATGTTACCAGCTTTTTTGAGTCCGGTGACCAGGATACATTAGCAAAACGTGACTTTTCCTCAACTTCAGGTTTACCGATATTTATCAGCTCATACCATGAAGGTTTGGATGCATAACCGTACTTTTTTATACCGTCGGTTGTCAACTGAACCGATTCTCCGGACTCAGTTGATTCTATATATAGATTATAGTCTTTTACATATGTTTTCCATTTCCCGTCAGGGGATTTACCTCTTACTCTTTCTTCCTTTTTGACTTTTTCAAGTTTATAATCAGACAGGTCGCATTTGTAGCGGTCTTTTCCGGCATCGAATTCAATATATTTTTCATCATTTGAAAATTCAAAAGAATTAAAAGGCAGGTCATATTCTGTATATTTTTTCCCGGATTCCGAAGACAAGGCATCCGCCAGTTTTTTATGGTCAAATGCCCTCTCTTTAGTGTTCTTTTCAGGGTTCACCAGTATAAATTCCTTACCCTCATGAAGGGTGTTCCTGTACCAGAACTTTGAAGTTTTATTTATCCATTGAGGGGATACCCGCATTGTAGCAGTAAGCTTATCTATATTCCCCGGCAGGAACTGTTTTGCACGTTTGTAATTCTCCAGTCTTCCCTGTGCAAATAAAACGCCTGAAAATACTATTAAAAAAAACATTAATAGATGCCTTATGGATTTGATTTTCATTTTTCCTCCGGGATTAAAGGTGCTTTTCGGCTATTAAAATATTGTCTGGAAGTTAATATCTGACCATAATAAAATCAACCCTATTCAGTAGGGGCTGACTGAACTTCCCACTTTTTTAAGTAATGGCTGTCATTGCGATCCCGGTTTACCGGGAGTAACAATCTGCTACCACAAAGAGAAATCCTAAAATACAGGCAGATTACTACGTCTCCCGCTAAGCGGGATCCTCGTAATGACAGTTTTTGTTTTTGTGTATTTTATAATAAATACTACTATATATCATTATATTATCAATTACTCAGACACATATATTGTTAAAATTTTGGAGGCAGTTCAGTATTAATAGGGCTAAACATTTTTCAAAACTTTTTACTGAAAAACAGAGTCCTAAATAAAAAAGTGGCGATATTCAAGAAGGAATTATTCCAATTGAAAGAGTAAAAGCGGAACATTTTTTTTTCCGGTTCGTAATAATCTTAAAAATTGAAATTTAATAATTCCGGAATTATCAAATGATCCTTCTGTTCCTGCAATGTGAATCCTGACGATAAATTTTTCAAAAAAAAATGAGGCAAAATAATGTTCAAAAATTATCTTAAAATTGCTTCCAGGAATATCAACAGAAACAAGATTTATTCTATGATCAATATCTTCGGGCTTTCGGTTGGAATGGCATGCTGTATTGTGATCTGTCTTTTCGTACAGGATGAAATGAGTTATAATATGTTTCATGAAAAGGTGAAGAATATTTATAGGGTGGAAAGTGAAATACAACTGCCGACCAGGTTATGGCGTTCAACACATACAAGGTCAAATTTTGCAAAGAAGGTTGAAGATTATTTTCCAGAGGTCTTATACGGTGTCCGGACTCTTAAATTGCAGGACAAGATGTTTAGTATTAATGGAAATAGATTTAAAGATGATTTCTTTTTTGCAGAACAGAACCTGTTTAATATTTTCTCTTTTCCCGTTATTGAAGGGGATTTGAATTCTGCTTTATCCGGTCCTGACAAAGCTTTGATAACGGAATCATTTAAAAAAAAGCATTTTCCGGATGAAGACCCGATCGGGAAGACCATTATATATGATAACAAGTTTAATTTCAGTGTGGTCGGCATAATCAGTGATATTCCGAAAAACTCGGATATCAGGTTTAATATACTTGTCTCTTTTGAAAGTTTAAGAGAAATATGGGGTTCCCAGATTTACGACAGGGAATCTTTTTCTCATACAACTTATTTGCTGCTTAAAGACGGAATTTCTCCCGGAGTGTTGGAAAACATGGTGAACGGTCCTGTAGGTACTGAACTCGGTATTCTGAGTTCACGGTTAAAAACAAAATATTTTATCAAGCCGCTATCTTCAATACATTTTGCCTCACACCTTGACTATTTGAAATTCAGTGATGTCAGATATTCTTATGTACTTTCTGCTGCAGCATTTATCATCTTATTGATCGCCTGCATTAACTTCGTAAATTTGTCCACAGCGCGTGCCTCAAAAAGATCGAAAGAGGTTGGTATCAGGAAAGTTGTAGGTGCCAACCGGTTCCAGCTGTTTAAACAGTTCCTTGGCGAATCCATTTTGCTTTCTTTTATTGCTCTCATTTTCGGATTAATTCTTGCTGGAATTTTTCTTCCTTCTTTTAACTCTGTTGCCGGCAAAGAATTAAATTTAAATTTCGGAAGTAACATTCAATTGCTGGGTATTCTAATAGTAATTACTTTTTTGGTCGGAATTTTGTCAGGGAGTTATCCGGCGGTTCTTCTTTCTTCATTTCATCCGGACAGCGTATTCAGAGGAGATTTTAAAATAAGCTCATTATTTGGGATATTACTGCGAAAAGGTCTTGTGGTACTGCAGTTTTCTCTATCATTGATATTTATTATCGGAACTTTGATAGTTTATTATCAGTTAAGTTTTCTAAAGAATAAAGATCTCGGTTTTGAAAAGGATAACATTATAACGGTATCCCTTATTGAAGATGTTCGGATTGGTGAGCGGTACGAAACGATCAGGAACGAACTCCTTGCATACCCGGATATCAGAGATATGGCAGCATCCGGGATTATTCCCGGTACATACGGCGGGTATCCGGAAAAATTTGTCCCGGAAGGATTTTCCAAAGATGAACCGGTGCAGTTAGCGCTTTTTAAGGTCAGCGATAATTACTTCGATTTCTATAATATTCAGACAATCGCTGGAGAAACATTTTCTTCGCCTTCGGTCGACAAAAACAATTCTGTGATCCTGAATGAGAAAGCAGTTAAAGCGATAGGATGGGAAACTCCCATTGGTAAAAAAATTCATTTTGATTCGGAACAAACCCGCTATAACGAAAAGGGAAATGCGGTTTCATCAAGTACCGTGGATAAATGGTATACGGTTATCGGTGTAGTAAAAGATTACCATGCAGGGTCGCTTCATGAAGAAATAAAGCCGATGATATTCCGGTACAGACCCGATATGTACAATTATTTTTCCTTTAAAATTAATCCCGATAATGTTTCCGGAACAATATCCTTCCTTGAAAACAAATGGAAAAACTATGCTTCCCATGTTTACTTTGATTACTTTTTTAATGATGATCTGATACTGAAACAGTATTCCAATGAGGATAAAATCTGGAATATCTTTAAATACTCATCAATTATTGCGATTATACTTGCTTCTCTCGGTCTGTTTGGACTGGTATCATTTTCCGCAAATCAAAGAATTAGAGAGATAGGAATAAGAAAAGTTTTTGGGGCTTCGGTGAGAAGTATATTTATTTTAATGACAAAAGGTTTTGTGGGATTGATCATCATTTCAAATTTCATTGCCTGGCCTGTTGTTTATTATCTGGTGTCATACTGGTTCAGGAATTTTGCTTATAAAAGTGAAATAGGAGCAGGCATTTTTTTTCTCGGCTCTCTCTTAACTCTTGTTATTACTGTGATGACTGTAAGTTTTCAAGCAATTAAAGCCGCATTAACCGACCCGGTCAAAGTGCTCAGGTATGAGTAATTTTATACAGCGGATCAGATTTTAGAGACCACTATTCAAAAACAGTTTTTTTAATTCATTTAGAATCCTTGAATAAAGCTGATTATTGTATTATCTCTATGAAAAGAAGTAGGGGCAAAGCATTTTTAGAAATTACAAATCTTTTCATTGGGAAGTGATTCCTTTAAAAATGCTTCGCCCTTTCCGGTCTTTAAATAAAAATTAAATTGGTATGGTGGTCGCCCGATTTAAATATCCATTTATCGATTGTAAATGGAAAGTTCATTTGTTAGATTATACCCTTAATTTAAAATGATCCCTGTCATACTCTTTTTAGAGAGTTAATATGGGGAATACCGGTTGTTTATAAAACGCTGTCAATTAATGCTCTGAGATACTTCATTTAGTTCAGAATACTCTTAGGGCGTTCATGATATATATCCATGATGAAATTGGGGAGAACACATGAGATCGAAACTGTTCGGGACTGAGGACTGGTGGGCTGTATGGCTCGGGTTGGGAATTATTTTTACCGCATTACTGTTCTTCTTTGCCGGAAGTTCCTTAAAACAGCTCGCGGTTAAACCGCCCAAATGGGAAACTTTAACAGGAAATGCAGTAGTTACTCTCTATGCTGAAAATTGGTCATCCGAACTTTCTATACCGGAAGAACCGCAGTTTAGGTCACTAAAGGAAAAATTCAGCTTTGACCCTGCTTTGAACTCTGTTTCGTATATCGGCAAAATGACTGAAAGCGAAAAAAACGCATTTCAATCCTTGATTGCAGCATCCTCATTACCGCAGGATATAAAACAGAAAATGATCGCTACTGTGAGCAGACTCTCCAACGCCGGAATGGGACCTGTTATTCCTCATTTTATCTCGAACTGGTTCTGGTACCTGACACTTTTTGCCGGTTTTTTAGTGACCTTTGCGTTCAGCATGAAGGTAATGCAGAGAGACTGGAAGATATACATTCCCGGTTTCAGTCTGTTGTTCTTGCTGTCACTGCTTATTCTGATTATCAGTTCATGGAAATACGCAAAAGACTACAATCTGGAAGCCCCGCTGCTCGCTTTGATCGTAGGATTGATAGGCGGAAATACTATGCGGATGCCAAAGTGGTTCAAGACTGCGCTTCTCACAGAATATTATATAAAGACCGGAATTGTACTGCTCGGTGCGACTCTTCCGCTAACGCTGATCTTCAGAGCGGGTCCGCTTGCATTCCTGCAGGCAACCATTGTTTCGGTTATTACATTTGTGACTATTTATTTTGTTTCAACCCGGATATTTAAACTTGATAATGAATTAGGCGCAGTTCTTGGCGCAGGAGGATCGATCTGCGGTGTGTCCGCATCGATCGCAGTCGGCGGAGCTGTTAACGCAAAAAAAGAGCAGATTGCAATGGGCATCTCAATTGTAACCATTTGGGCTATTGTAATGATCTTTGTTCTTCCGATAGCGTGTAAAGCTCTTAATCTTCCGATCGGTGTCGGCGGCGCCTGGATCGGTACGTCCGAGTTTGCGGATGCTGCTGGATTTGCGGCCGTGTCTGCCTTAAGCAGTGAGTCTGAAGCGGCTATCAATGCGTTTACGCTGATGAAAGTCATCGGACGGGATATATGGATCGGTATCTGGTCATTAATATTGTCTATAATAGCTGTTACGGTATGGGAACGGAAAAAGACCGGGCAGACTCAACGCGTTGGAATAAGTGTGATCTGGGAGCGTTTCCCGAAATTTGTTCTCGGCTTCATTGCCGCGTCAATACTTATGAGTTTCATAACCCTTCAGGTCTCAGAAGCAGATTTTGATTCTCTCATAAAAGGCCCGATAAAAACTCTGAGAACATGGACATTCGTATTCACGTTTCTCTGTATAGGACTCACAACGCGGTTCAAAGACCTGGCTAAGTTCGGTTGGGAACCGTTCTGGGCATTTACCATAGGAGTGGCTGTCAATGTACCGCTTGGCTATCTTTTATCTGCAGTGATCTTCAGGGCTTACTGGGAAAGTTTTATGTAGATGTGTAAAAAATACGTTGAATTGAAAAATACTGTTAGGGGCGAAGCATTTTTAAAAGTTACAAATCTTTTATATTTAATGTAATTCCTCATTAAACGTTAGCCCTTTCTATCTAATTTCCTGAATAACCAAAATTTAACATTTGACTTTTTATTTCTTTGACTGTAATTAACGGCGAAATTATAGTTTTATTTTTAAAGGGTCTGACTTTTGAAAGTATTTTCTATATTAATAATCTCACTTTTAATTATCAACTACGGTGGAGGGAATGTGGACGATCTTTATAAATCTTTACTTTTTATGCCTGCCTTTAAGAGAATTTTCGAGCTCTTTAGCCTTTGCTGATAAGCCCTTCTTTAATTCTAATGACAAGATTATTTAACGGGATCTATAAAAAATGCAGCTATTATTAAAATGTGCGGATCAAAATTGACAGGAAAACTACTGGTTTAATATGGGAAGAATTTAAAATCCGATCTCTTTTATCAGACCCGGGTGGTACATCTTGGTTATCCTTCGGACGAGACTGAATCTCGGTATTGCTGTAGAGTTTGATAGCAGTATGATCGTAAATGATTCATCCGGTACACGGAATATCATGGTCACAGCTCCGCCCAGTGTTCCTGTATGGTAGATCGCCTTTTTTTCACCGGTACCCCTTATCCTCCAGCCGTAACCGTATTTTTCCCTCCAGCTTACCTTCGAATAAGGCGTGAAAGCTTTTTCAAGTGTCTCTTTACTGACAAGCTTTTCGGTATATAAAGCCTGGTCCCATTTGATCAGGTCTTCAACCGAAGCATAGACTCCGCTTGCTCCCGTAGTATAAAGCAGAAAATCGTTCGGTCTGTATCCTCTTCTTGTTGCCTTGTACCCGACAGCTTTGTTTTCTATTTCCGGTTCCGTTTCATCATATACCACACTATGTTTCATTTCAAGCGGTTCAAATATTTTTTCCCTTATAAATTCCCTGAATGGTCTATGGCTGACTTTTTCCACGATCATTGCAAGCAGGTTATATCCTGAGTTGCTGTATTTAAAACGTCTGCCGGGGAGATTATGAAGCAGCCTGTGCTCTATCAGGCGCTTCAGTATATCCTCATTGGTCAATCCTTCGCCATATCCTATAGTATAGAACCGGTCGGGCAGCCCGGATGTATGGGTCAGCAGTTGATGGATAGTTATGTCATTCCAGAAATGCGGTATACCGGTAAAATATTTCCCTATAGAATCATCATAAGAGAGTTTCCCTGCTTCCCATTGTTATTAGATATTTACCATTCGAATCAAATTTTTGAATACGGCAATTTCCA
>JBHPGK010000049.1:0-17892 GCA_042570605.1 Candidatus Zhuqueibacterota bacterium | reverse complement strand
CAAAGTGGTCGGAAATATTCTATCTTTTTACAAAGACCACATTGAAAACAAAAATCTTTGGCAAAAAAACCTTGATGATTTCAAACGGATTTTCGGTGATCACGAAAGGTTCGAGCTTTTCAAAACCGATGAGGAATTAAAACCTTTCAGCTTAATCCTTATGGGTTTGCGGATTTACTATGCAACCATGGACAAAACCTTTAGTGAAGATGCTGCTAATTATGTTCTTGCTTCCTCGGAATCATATGACTATATCAGCAAAATTGAAGATACGGAAGTAAGGGATATAATATGTTTTTCGCTGGGCTGCGTGGAAGCAGCGGTTTTGACAAATGATATCAACCGGGAACAGGCAGATGAAGTAATCCGTGTTATTTCTGAAAAAAGCGGCGAATTACTGCAGTAATTTTCAGGGTTGCCTGAAGACTTAAATTCTATTTTTGAATATAGTCTTCAATTCTTAAATTATTGATGTCAAGAACTCTTCTGAGGGTTTGATATCTTATTTCTATTTTTTTACTTTCCACTTCCGAGAACACATAAGGACTTTCAAAAAGTTTATACTCTGTAAAATCGATCTCTTTGTCGTTAATATGTCTCTTATCAGGGTAAGTAAATTTTAGACTTTCCCCGGATGAATTCTGATATTGGACAGTTAAAATATCGTCAAAATTGGTATAGTCAAGAGGATTTGCGATTATATCTCTTTTAAACTCCTCAAAACTGGAGTATTTGTCTTTCGAAGACACTTCAAATATAAGACCATTCTTCAAAAAAGGACTTCTTAATCTGTAACCATTCTCTTCTTCCGTCCAATCATAACTTTTCAGGGGTAAATATGCGAAATATATATTCCCGCCATTTCCAAATATCCAGCCAAGTTCTGTCCTTTCAAGATTATCTAAAGATTTTGGAAAATAGGCATCTATGTGTTTTACATTATCATCCGGATCAATATTATAAAGTACAATGATAGTGTTCTCATGCTGGAACGTTCGTTCATATGGTGAGGAGCCTGTCCATTTATCCTCTTTATTATAAGTACCTTTACTTTGAACAACATCTTCTGTCATGATTTTCAGTCTTTCCGGAAAAAACATAGCCAGCTCATAACCGGAATAATAAGGATGGAGGGAAAACACCGTATTGAATTTTCTTTTCTGTACAAATGATAAATCCCAGGTATGCTGCTGTATAGGCTGCAGTATACCTCCCTGAAGAGAACCGAGCACATAATCTTTTGTCATATATGTATATTTATAAACCGGGGGATTGAGTTCATCGTGAAAACGGATGATATTTCTTACACGTTTCTTTTCTTTGTGAACGTATGGATCACTCCTGTCTTGCGCAATATGATAAATAATTTGCGGTAGCCTGTATCCTGATAATGCCGCAATAAAACCGTAAGATTTTACCTGTTTTTCCAAACCGCCAAAGTACAGATATGCAAATACTGAGAAATCATCGTACCTGTCATCGTGAATTGTTCTCTGGTAAATCCTGCTGTGGGCGCCGCCGTAAATGCCATTAAGATATTCGGCAGCCAGATCTACCAGGACAAGATCGAGCGCCATATGTGACTTGATCTGAATATCGTCTTCAATTGCAAAATCAGTCAACAGGAGCATAGTATTAATATAAAGTGTGATATACACCGGAGAATCAAACTCTCCCTGCCCTTTTGAGAAAGTAATATCATACCAGTAATTTAAAAATCCTTTTGCTTCGTTGAGGTTTTCCTGCGTTGACTTACCGTTAAACCACCTGTCAAGATTTTCAAAGGTCTGAGCTGCCAGGTAAATAGAAGTATAATACATTAAGAGATGATTTTCCGTATCTCCCCTGTAAATGGGTGTATTCCGGAAAACATTTTTAACCTTTTCCTTAATATCATCAGGCAGCATATCTTTAAAATAAAGATAAGTTCCAATTAACGGGTATGAATAAAAGATACTTCCCTGAGGATTATCAAGGATTTGATTAAGATCAGTTAAAGCTCCTTCCACATCAATCCCTGTTTTCAGCCTCGCAGCAACGCTGGGAAAAGACGCAGACGTTACTTCTTTTGCAATACTATAAAGGAGGGTATCACATCTGGTCCTAAAATCATTTTCATATTTATAATGAGGTATTAGAAATTGTGAAAAGACCGAACCAGAAACAAAGATTAGAAGTATTGATATTATCTTTTTAACAAAATTCATAAATCATCTTACTTTTAATATTTTGACTCCATAGACCTGAGCATCTGAAAAAGCGGTCTGTCTCCAGTTAATTCCTCCGTCAAAACTTATCATTACACCATTTTTTTTCGTACCGCAAACAAGAAACATTCTGTCAAACGGGTGAATATCAATAGACAACACTGTTTTATCTTTCAAATTTGTCTGCTGCCATTGTTCACCGTAATTGTCTGAAAAATATACTCCCCCGCCAAACGTTGCAAGAAACACTCTTTTATTATCGGCTATATCAATTGCAATATCATATACTGTCTGATGGTTCAGCCCCCTGTTTACAGCTTTCCATGTTCTTCCGTAATCAGAAGATTTATAAACGCCATCGTCTTCAGTTGATAAATAGATAAAATTATTTTCAACCGGATCCTGCGTGACATTTAAAATCGGGATATCCTCAAACGCTGATACTTTCCATGATTCACCCTGATTATTACTGACAAAAAGTCCCCTGTCTGTTCCTGCAAAAATGTTATTTGTATCGTTCCGGTTTACTGCTACAGCATCGACAAACCTGTATTTTAAACCTTCATTTCTGAATGACCACGATTCTCCGTTATCCACAGATTTGCAGATCCCATAAGCACAGCCCATATAAAGGGTGTTTTCGTTCAAAGGATCACTGACTATATCAAGTACTTCTGTAACGTCCCAGCCCGTGGTAATTTTCCAGGTTTCTCCAGCATCTACAGACTTGATCACACCATTACCGGCAGCCAGGAATATTGTCCGGCCTTTATCGGACTCCAACGGCATTACCTGAAACATCTTTGCTGATTTCCAGCCGATATTAGTCCAGGTATTACCAAGATCTTTACTTATATAAATACCCGAATGTTTCAGGTTCTCATTTTCGTTACGGCTGTCATGAACAGCTACATATATAATCGTTCCGCTGTCCTGTGAAAAAACAGGTGAATATATAAAAAGGAATATTAGGGCAAATATATAAATTTGTAATTTTCTCATAACTACCTGTAAATCAGTGGCAAAATATACATAACTTAAACAAAAACTTCAAGTAAAATGTGATTTATATCACAAATTTAAGAAATGTCATGAACCTGAAATGTAAAAAGCCTCACAGGCTTTGAAAACCTGTGAGGTTTGTAATTTAGAAATTTTCTACTCCTACTTGTAAGGTGAAATATAATTCAATTGAATGAATAATCAACTTGGAAATAGTATCAGTAAGCCCGGATAATTGATACATTTTTTAAATAGTGTTTTATAATCTCATCGTAGTTAAATCCATCCAGAGCCATCCCCAGGGCACCCAGTTGGCATATCCCCGCACCATGACCGCTGCCTGCTCCAATTAGCTTAAATTGAATATTATTTCCGGTTTTTTCTACATAAAATTTTGCGCTTTTTGCACGAAAAACTCTTCTTATTATAATTGGATCGGTAATATCAATGTTATCAAACGTCCCGACTATTCTTACCTTCTTAATATTCCCTGACCGGTATCTTTCAGAAATAAGAACATCGATTATTCTTCCTGTGTTATTTGAAAAATACTGTGTTATATTATTCTGAATTTCAAGCGCTGATATCAGTGTTTCCCACCTGTAAAGAGATTTTTCCCAGCTTATATCAGCTTTTTTTTCTATTTTTTCCGAACTGCAAAAGTGACCACCCCTTTTGTTCATCCACTTCCTGAATCCTGTCTCATCTGATAGATCTTCCGGACTTTTGCTGTAATTATCCGAGGTATTTTCATTTATAACCGGATTGCTTCCCGACCAGTAATCTGAAGCAGCCGACATCACTCCCCCGCAGCAGGCTGAAAACAAAATGTCCGCCAGAGCATCGTTATGTAAAATTACCAGTCCGGTAGTGGCTGAAACTGCATCAATAACATTACTGTTAATCTCAGCGTTTCCACTAAAAACCTGTGTGAGTTCAGAATCAGAAATATCAAATCCCGCTTTATGTGTAGTCCGCAGTATTTTTTTGTATGCGAGTGTCCTGGACAGAACCGCCTGTGCTTTAAGAGATTCGGTATGCCACTCAGGATTCATTTCATTTGCAACAACCCCCTGAACATAATTCTCAAGATCAAGCTGATTTATAATACTAAAGTCACCAGTCTCACTTATATCAAGCCTGATAAATCCCGAATAATTTTGGCTGCCATTCTCAGATGATTTATCTTTTACGCTGAAAACATCATTTCTATTTCGCGGATAAATGAATACAGGATTGGAAAATTCCACTGTTCTGCTCCCTGAGGTAATTATAATTCTCCCTCTGCCTGATGTGGATATTTTTCTCCTTAATTCACCGGTCAAATTGTTTTTTATCCTGAAGTCGGTCATACTTTTAAGATCTCTAAAAGATTCCGAAGTAATCGTATAAAAAGTAAGACTCCGTATACCACCGGAAGCGGAAAAATCAAATTCCCCGGTTTTTTCAATCTTAAGGTCTCCATTTTTTTTTGAAATTCTATTCCTGTACTCAACAGCATTTTCGTAAGACCTGTATTTTCCAAAAATTAATATATATTCATATACTGGAAGAGACTGCACTGAAAGAAAAACATTCAACTCTTTTTCATCAAAAAAAGCGCTTGTGTTTGAATCTTTTACCCAGAATCCACTCCGGTCTGAGACAGTTAAACTCTTTGTATTGAAGGGCAGTTTAACGCTTATTAAAGGTTCGCCGGAAACAGAAGTTCTCTTTAAAGATGGACGAATATTAAGCGCAGCACAAAAGAATAGATTAAACGAAATTATTAAGAGGAATACTTTTTTCATTTTTCAATAATTTGTGAGATAACCGGGATAAAGTAAGACTTTTTTGAAATGAATTTTCTATCGGCAATCCTGATAAACATGAATGATACAATAAAAGCTAATATGCAGAAAATGATAGGTTTATACTCCGGAATATCCCCAAAGATCAAAACACCTAAATAATATCCGGCAACAGCAAATACGACCGGCAGAATAAATACAATAAATGATGACAAAACATGGGCTTTAGGTTCAATTTCAATAATAACTTTATCACCGGCTGCAGAATTCAGATCGTTTTTAGCTTTAATCCTCCTGTAGCCCTCCTGTGATGATTCCACGCAGGCATCTTTCATTTCGCAGGCTTTACACTCAGATCCTTTCTGAACCTCAACTAGCGCAAATTCAGTATCTGTTCTGATTACTGTTCCAATTTCTTCCATAACTAAAAAATAAATTTGATTATTATGTATATTACAGGGGCAGTAAAAATCAGGCTGTCGAACCTGTCAAGAAATCCTCCGTGCCCGAATAAAATATCCGATGAATCCTTAATTTCAGCTTTTCTCTTGATCAAAGATTCAACCAGATCACCTATCTGTCCAAAAACCACAAGTGCTGCTGCCACAATTATAAGTTTAAACATCTCAATTTCTGTTAAAAACGTATATTTAGCTATTATCACAAAAATAAAACCTCCAAAAACAGCACCTACAGCACCTTCAACAGTTTTTTTTGGACTTACCCGCTCCAGTAATTTATGCCGTCCAAATTGACTTCCAACAAAATACGCCGCTGTATCCAGAGTCCAAATTGTCCCAAGTACAGCAATGATCAACTTTCCCGATACAGTATAATCCAATACAGGATTTTCCCTGATCAAAATAAGACAACCTAAAAATACAGGGACATAAATGAAGGCAAAAAGATAAAAGGCTATATCCTTAAAGGGATTTTCCGACTTGGATTTTAATGAAAATATTAACAACAGGATCAAAATTCCTAATAATATATGGATCAAATAATCAAAATTGAAAAAATAGATCTCCAGTAAAATAATTAAACCCGCTGACACTCCGATAACCGGATTTAAATCCAATCCATATTTTTTACCGATTTTCAAAAGCTCATAAAGAGAAAACAATGTGATCACACTTACTAAAAGCAGAAAGTACAGTTCTCCCTTATACACAAGAAAAAGTATCAGCGGTATCCCAAAAATTGAAACTATTATTCTTGAAAGCAGACTTTTTTTCATAATTATTTAAATAATAAGGCTGTTAGACCAATAAAAATATCAGCTTTTAAAACTGCGCTCAACCTTCTCAGGTTAGTCTCAGTTTTATTTAAAATCAGTAAAATATAAACAACCATAAGGACAATATCCACACCAAACAGCACAATTAATAAGTAAGTTTTACTGTAATCGAGATATAAATACGGTATTAAGGTAAAGAGAATTAAAACAAAAAAAGCAATCCCGGTCAATATGACCGCATTATTTTTACCGTATTTTACTGGAAATGTAATTGCATTACCTGCTGAATCTGCATCCATATCCTGCATATCCTTAATAATTTCACGTCCGAAATGAAAAAGAAAAGCAAATACGGCAGGTATAATTACTCCATATAGACTCCCTGCCGCAACACCTGAATATAGAAATGCCATTCCTGATAAAATTGACACAAGCAGGTTCCCGGTTAAAATTCTGTTTTTTTCATGACTGCTGTAGATATAAAGAAAAACCACCGCAAATAATGCAATTAAAAATGCCGAAGAATTTATAAAAAGTGAGAGTACCAGTCCTGTTAAATTCACTGAAAACCAGAAGATCAAAGCATTTTCACGGGTGATTTTCCCTGAGGGTAATGGGCGGAAAGATTTATTCAGTCTGTCTATTTCATAATCAAAATAATCATTAACAGCATTTCCACCTGCAGATATAAATGATGCAGAAACAGCAGCGATAAAAATATTTTTACCGGGGATCACAATACCTGAATATACTCCCCCAAGTACAACAACGAGAAACGTAATAAAAACATTAAACCATCTTGCTAAAATAAGATAATACACAGCCTGAATACACCTCTATATTATACACGGATATAACATCTTCTACAAAAAAGGGGAGATTTAATGAATGTTTAAGCGACAATATTGACTTTGATACCATCCGGGGTAATTTCCACTTTAAATTCCCTGCTGAGTGTTCCCATTGCTTTTAATTCAGGATCAATTTTTATCTGAAACTCAACAGCCGGTTTTTTAGCACTCGTAGGTCTGTTGGTATATGCAGCGATATTTATCGGTCTTATATTCATTATTTTTCAAATGGCACAAATGGGCATAATCCCTGTTCAAGATCATAGTAGTAACATTTTCTGTAATCTCCAAATGGAATCCCGCCGGCTATATCAGGCAGACAGTCAATATCCATATCCTTACAGGGAATCTCCTTTTTACCCTTATATTCAAAAATATTCGTTTGTTCAATGTGTTGTGAAAATATTTTCAATTTACATCAAGATTATATTTTTTTATTTTTCTATGAAATGTCGATCTTCCGATCTTAAGTAACTCAGATGCTTTCTTTATATTTCCGCTGCATTTATTTAAAGCATGTTCAAGTATTTTCTTTTCATATATATCATAAGGATAGACATTATCTCCTATTAGAAACTCAGACTTTTGCTCCTCCTGCTTGAGATCATAAACAAAATCATTTTTTATCTGTATATTTTCAGGTTCTAATTCGGATGAATTACTTAAAATAATGCTTCTTTCTATTACATTTTCCAATTCTCTTATATTTCCAGGCCAATCATAACTCTTCAAAAAAGTTAGTACTTCAGGATTTATGCTGATAATATTTCGTTTGTTTTTTTCCTTAAGTTTTTCAAGAAAATAAACGGTAAGATAATCTATATCATCCAATCTTTCACGCAATGGCGGCAGGTAAAGCGGAAAAACATTTACTCTATATAAAAGATCTTTTCGGAAATTGCCTTTCTGAACTTCTTCATCCAACTCCTTATTTGTTGCAGTAATGATCCTTACATCAACTTCGATTTTGTCGTTTCCACCTACCCTTTCAATCTCTTTTTCTTCAAGGGCTCTTAATATTTTCGATTGAGTATGTACCGGCATTTCACCAATTTCGTCTAAGAAGATAGTACCCTTATCAGCAAGCTCAAACTTTCCAATTCTTAAATTTGAAGCTCCGGTAAATGATCCTTTCTCATGCCCGAAAAGTTCACTTTCCAGAAGATTTTCCGGAATGGCAGCACAATTAATTGCTACAAAATTATTCTTACGACGCGGGCTCTTGCGATGAATCTCTTTTGCCAAAATTTCTTTACCGGTTCCACTTTCACCTGTAATAAAAACAGTAACATTGGAATCAATCAGTTTCAAAAACGAATCAAATAGCCGCCTCATTAAGACTGAATTCCCGATTATATGATTAAAACCGTACTTTTTATAAAGATCTTCCTTAAGTTCTTCTAACCTGTATTTCAGGTCTTTTATATACAACAAATTACTTAGCCGTTTGCCAATGGCATCAATACAATTTTCCCCAATAAAAAAATCAGACACACCGTTTTTGATGAAATTTCCTTTTTCATTTAAATCCAGATCAGAATCGTTAAACATAAATATACCGATATCCTTATCAGATTTTCTAATTAATCTCACCAGTTCCTGATTGGAAATAACCGACTTATTTTTATTATCGAGCAGTATCAATATGAATGGATTTAATCTTATTAATTCTAAAGCTTCAAAAGCACCCTTGATTGTTTCAGATTCGATATTAAAACTGCTGCAGATCTCTTTCGTTCTGCTGATTAGATGATTATCACCTGAAATTATTAAACAGGAGTCATTCATAATATTTTAATCCAATTGAGTAGCTCTCATAATTTCTTCAATAGATGTAATACCTTTTAATGCTTTAAGCAGACCATCATGCCTGAGGGTTTTAAATCCATTCGCCAGTGCATAATTTCGTATCTTAATTGAGCTGGATTTTTCCAATACCATTTCCCTGATGTTATCGTCTAAAGTTAATATTTCGAATATGGCTAAACGCCCCTTATATCCTGTATCCCTGCACTGCCTGCAGCCTTTACCTCTGAAAAACATTATTTTTTTTCCCTCATACGCTATGTTCAGCTCTTTCAAAAGACTTTCCGAAGGTTTATACTCTTCTTTGCATTTGGGACATATTCTTCTTATAAGTCTCTGTGCAATTATTCCGGCAGTAGATGAAGAAACCAGAAAAGGTTCAACTCCCATATCAACTAATCGGGTAACTGCACCGGGAGCATCATTTGTATGAATGGTGCTTAAAACGAGATGACCTGTTAAAGCAGCTTGAACTGCAACATTGGCAGTTTCCGCATCTCTGACTTCTCCGACCATTATTATATCAGGATCCTGCCTTAAGAACGCTCTTAATCCGGATGCAAATGTTAAACCGGCTTTTGGATTTATCTGGGACTGCCGGATAAGACCCAGTCTGTACTCAACAGGATCTTCAATTGTAATAATGTTTTTATCAACGGAATTCAAATGGCTCAATGCAGAATACAAAGTAGTCGTTTTACCACTCCCCGTAGGACCGGTAACCATTATTATTCCATAAGGTTTCTTTAAAAGTGCTATTAATAGCTTCAGGTTTCTAGGGGTCAATCCCAAATCTTCAAGGTTTAAAATCACATTTGATTTGTCAAGTATCCTTAGGACTACATTTTCGCCATTGACAGTGGGAATTGTTGAAACTCTTATATCAATATCTTTATTTTCAACCTTAATCTGGATCCGTCCGTCCTGAGGTATTCTTTTTTCAGCGATATTAAGGTCTGCCATAATTTTTAATCTTGAGATAATAGCATTCTGCAGATTTTTGGGCTGTGTAAATACTTCCCTTAAAATCCCATCAACTCTATACCTTACTCTTAAAAATTCTTCATCAGGTTCAACATGTATATCACTTGCTTTTTCTTTTATAGATTGAACTAAGATAAGATTGACCAACTTAATTATAGGTGCATCAGCTTCCTCTGACATTGCAATATCTGCAACCTCTTCTTCTGATTCCTTCTCATCGGTCTCTTCAATAATATTGATCATTTCATCCATCGTTCCTTTAGAACCGTAATACTGATCCAGAGTCTGGTTTAGTTCATCTTCTGTACAAATTGAAGGTTCTACTTCCAATTCTGTTTTTCTATTGAGTTCATCAAGAATCATCACATTCAGAGGATCAACCATCGCAACAGTGAGAGTATTTCCAATTTTAAATAAAGGGATTAATTTGTTATCCCTGGCAATATTCTCAGCCACAAGGCTCAAAACGGCAGGATCTAACTGATAATTACTTAAAGAAACATAGGGAATTCCAAGCTGGTCACTTAAAGCGACAATAATATCATGTTCGGTAACAAATCCTAACTCTTTTAAAGCCTTACCGAGAGCAATCTTATGTTTAACTTGATAATCTAAAGCTTTCTGAAGCTGTTCTTCATTTATTTGTCCTGCAGCGATTAATATATCGCCGAGTTTTTTTCTGCCACCTTTTTGCAATTACAACTCCACAATTACATAATAAAGTTTTCCAGGTAAAAATTATTTATTTTATCCCCAATTGTCAACCCTAAAATTCCTCCCAGAGATAAAAACGGTACTAATTTGATTTCATGGCCAATAGGTAATTTCTTCAATTTGATTATAAGGTACAATGAATAAAAACCAGCAATTAAAAAAGACAAAAAATATGCTGTAATAATATATTTCCATCCTAAATATAATCCAAGCATTGTCGTTAGATAAAGGTCGCCACCACCAATTGCCTCTTTTTTAAACAACAACTTTCCCAATAGTCCTGAAATCACGACCAATAAAAATCCAACTCCTGCACCGTAGATATTCGGCAGAATGTAAAATCCGTTCTTCAGAATCAGTAAAGAGAAACCAATTATAATACCGAAAATTATTATTCCGGATGGAACAACTCCCATATCTACATCGATCCAGCTTAAAACTAATAATATATAAAATAATATAGAAACCTGAAAAAACATAAAAGAAAATCCATAAATTATATAAAACAAGGTAAGTGCAATCGCAGAAATAGACTCTACAGCTACATACCTTGGACTTATTTTAGCGTTACAATCTCTACACTTCCCTTTTAAAAACAGATAACTTAAGATCGGGATATTATCTTTTGCTAAAATTCTTTTTTTACAATTAGGGCAATTGGAAGGTGGTTTTATTATTGATAAGTTCCTTGGGATACGATAAATGCAAACGTTCAGGAAACTGCCAATGACAGATCCAATAAGGAATAAATATACTATAAAAAAAAAATCCATAATTACTTGTTCAAAAATTTGTTAATTAAAGCAATCAATTTTTTATTGTCAAAAGGTTTAGTCATATATTCATCAGCTCCGGTCTCCAATCCCAGGGTCTTATCATCCTCTTCAGCTCTTGCTGTCAACATAATAACCGGAATATTTCTATAATTCTCATCAAATTTCAAAAACCTGCATACTTTATATCCATTAATTTTTGGAAGCATTAGATCTAACAGTATTAAATCTGGTTTTTCATTTCTCGCTTTTTCCAGTCCTTCTGCCCCATCTTTTCCCATAATCACTTCAAATCCCGCAGCAGTCAATCTAATTTTAAGTGCCATTAAAAGATCAGGTTCATCATCAACTATTAATATTCGTTTTTTCTCAGCCATTAATATCCTCCAAGAATTTAACTTTTGCTTTTTAGATCTTTAATATATTCTTTTTGGTTTAAAGAAAAATAAAAAGTTGAACCTTTATTCAATTCGCTTTCCACCCAGACTTTTCCATGATGCTGACTAATTAGCTCCTTTATAATCGGCAGCCCCAAACCGGATCCTTCCTGCCTAAGCTCTTCTTCATTTTCAATTCTGTGAAACCTTTCAAAAATTTTCGTAAGATGCTCCTTTGGAATTCCCTTACCCTGGTCACGAACACTAAACAGAACATCATTATTTTCAAATACAGCAGAAATTGTGACCTCTGTACCTTCAGGAGAAAATTTTCTTGCATTATCAACAAGATTAGTAATAATTTGCGTGAATGCGTCCGGATCAGCATATATCTCAGGTAATTCCTTATGAATATTTAATTTCAAATTAATATTCTTTTTCTTAAGTCTGAGTTTTAAGCCTTCCGATACATTTTTCAAATGCTGGTTTGGATTAAACCGGCTTCTTTTTATTTTGATCCTGCCGGATTCTATCCGCGACATATTCAGTAAATTTTCAATAAGTCTGAGTAATCTTTCAATATTATTGGTCATGGTATCAAGGTATTCTCTCTGCCCTTCTGTAACAGGGCCGCCTAATTCATCTTTCATAATCGATATAAATTCCTTTACTATAGCTGCAGGTGTTCTTAATTCATGTGATACATTTGAAATAAATTCCTTTTTTAAATTATCCAGTTCTCGTTCTCGAGTGACATCCCTTAAAACCATTAATAATCCCTGAAAATCCCCTTCTTCTCCCAAAATAGTTGCCACATTTGCGTCATATATAAGCTGTTTATCAATTGATTCAAGCTTAATTTCTTTAATTAAAGGTTTTTTACTGTCTTCTATCTGTTTTAACAGTTCATCGAATTTTACATTAAAAATATGTTCAATATACTCGTATGAAACATCCGATATTTTTTCTTTACCAATAATTTTAATTGCACTCGGATTTAATAAAACTTCATTATTCAACTTATTATATATTATTACTCCATCAGGAATACTGTCAATAATGACCTGAAGCCTGCGTTTCTGATTTTCAACGACCTCTTTCAGTTTTGAAAACATCTCGGTAGTTTGGTTTGCAATTTTGTTCAAAAATGCTTTTTCCTCAGACCCTAGGGTCCCTTCTGTAAAAGACGCGACTATAATGATCCCGAAAATCTTATCCTGATGAAATAAAGGAATATTTACATGAGATTTTACCTTTTTATTTACTTCAGATTCTACATTTTCATTTATGTATTTTAATTCAAAATCCTTTTTTAATTCAAGTTTGAGTTTTTCTTTTTCAAATACCGGTTCCACACTTTTGCTGATCCAGTCCAGAATCTCATCACTTAACTTGGATTTGCTGTATAGATATTTCAACCTCGGTTCAAAATTTATAGTAGCTGCAAAATCAAAATCAATAACTTCCGGAATAGATTCCAGGATCAAACTGTACAACTGTGAGATATCAAACCTGTGTGAGAATTTTACGCTAAGGTTCTGCAGGATTTCCAGTTCCGAAACCAGCTTTTTCAACTCGTCCCTGTCTAACTGTGTCTGTTTTAACAGTGTAATATTTTCTCGTTTTAATTTTTGGTTTAGAAGGTTTTTTTCAAGAATTTGAAGTAAGGGAGTGATCTCAAAAGGCTTTGTAATAAAATCATTTGCACCTAATTTCAGAGATTTTATAGCAGATTCCATTGTCGCCTGACCCGTCATCATAATTACAACAATATCGGGATTCAGCTCTTTTGCCCTTTTCAGTACGCCGAGTCCGTCAATTCCGGGCATTATTAAATCAGTAATTATAAGATCATATGCATTATTCTCTAATTTTGTTATAGCATTGATCCCGTTTTCAGCCTGGTCAGTCTTATAGCCTTCAAAAGATAATACTTCGTCCAATAGATTTCGAATATTATCCTCATCATCAACAATCAATATCTTATCTATTTCACTATCACTGATCATTTTAAATCCTTTACCTGTTTTCCTTACCCCAGTTTAGTTTATTTCGAAGTACATCAAAGAAATTTTTTGATCCTATTCTGATTAACTTAACTGTATTATCACTTATTTTTATCTTAAGTTGCGCATTTGGAGACAGAATTGAGATCTTTTGACCATCTGCATGAAGTTCACTACTTATATCTTCCGAAAGTACCGTGACATTAATTATCTTATTTGTCGGAATCACAACATGTCTTGCGGATAAAGAATGTGTTGCAATAGGCGAAATAAGAACAGCTTCCAGAGAAGGGTGAATAATCGGACCACCTGAAGATAAAGAATAAGCTGTTGAACCTGTTGGTGTTGCAATTATAATTCCATCACAATAATATGTGTTAAAGTGATGCTCGCCGATATCAATCCCGATCTTAATAATTCTTGGATAGCCTCCTCTGTTGATCACTATATCATTTAAAGCATGGATAGTTAAATTTCCGACACTCCCTTCGAGCATTATTCTTTCTTCAATTGGATAATGTCCTTTAATAATCTTATCAATATTTTCAGGAAGCTCTTCCGGAGAAAGGTCAGTCAGAAAACCAAGCTTACCGGCGTTAACAGCAAGAATTGGGATATTTTTCCCTTTTGCAATCCCGGTTAATCTCAAAACTGTTCCATCGCCGCCGAATACTATAAATAAGTCTACATAATCGGGAAGCTCTGTTTCTTCAACAAAATTTAAATCCTTAAAAGATTTAAGTTTTAAACCTAATTTTTTTTCAACAAAACATTGAATGTTTTTTTCACACAATATCTCAAGCAACTCAGACGAATAATCAACTACCTGTTTTTTTTCAGAATGACCGTAGATACCTATTTTCAATTTTTCAATACTTGTTTAATGTAAATAATTTCCTGTCACTTATTATCAATTTCCTGATCGCATTAGCAATACTTTCAGGATCAAGATTTGATATTTTAAAAAGGATATCAACACTGCCGTGAGTAATAAAATTATCCGGCAATCCAATTCTATAAATTTTCGCATTCCTTAATTTTTCATCAACGATAAATTCTGAAACAGCTCCCCCAAAACCTCCTATCAGAGTATTTTCTTCCAGAGTAATTACGAAACTGTATTCTTTGAAAATATTTCTTAAAAGTTCTTTATCCAATGGTTTGACAAATTTCAAATTATAAATTGCAGGTTCAATTTCTTTACCTAAAATTTCTTTGGCTTTTATCGCATTATCGATCATTCTGCCTAAAGTTAAAATAGCAACTTTTTTACCCTCGCATACCAGTTCCCCTTTTCCTATAGGAAGCATATTAAAACCATTGGCATCTATTTTTATATTCCTCGCTTTTGCTCTTGGGAATCTTATAGCAACCGGTCCTTTATAATTTACAGCTGTCCAGATCATATCACGAAATTCAAATTCATCTTTTGGAGACATTATTACCATATTTGGGATCAATCGCAAATAACTCAGATCAAAAGTACCATGATGAGTCGGGCCATCATCTCCTACAAGACCTCCTCGGTCAATTGCAAATAATATGTTTAAATTTTGCAAAGCGATATCGTGAATAATCTGATCAAAAGATCTTTGCAGGAATGTCGAATAGATTGCGACAACGGGCTTAAAACCTCCAAGTGACAGTCCTCCTGCAAATGTAATAGCATGTTGTTCAGCAATCCCAACATCAAAGAATCTGTCGGGAAAAGTTTCTCTGAATTCCGTAAGTCCGGTACCGTCACACATTGCCGCAGTTATAGCAACAACTTTTTCATTTTTCTCCGCAATTTTACAGAGAACATTTCCAAAAAGTTTTGAATATGTTGAGGTTTTTTCCGGATCAGCCGACAGGGAATTTCCGGTATTTTTTTCGAAAGAGCCTATTCCATGAAACTTCGATGCATTTTCTTCAGCAAATTTATACCCTTTTCCTTTTTTTGTAATTATATGGACAAATACCGGTCCTTTGATCATTTTAATATGTCTGAAAATCCTGATCAGTGTCGATAAGGAATGACCATCAATAGGACCTATATAACTGAAACCCAGCCTTTCGAATAATAAACCGGGAACCAGAACGGCTTTTATACCATTATCAACCCTTCTAACTACATCCTGAATTTTTTTGCCGAATTTTGACAGTTTCTCAGTTAAATTCCAGATATCAGCCTTTACTTTATTAAACGCAGGAGTTGAAATAATTTCAGCAAGATATTGAGGCAGTGCACCGACATTTTTTGAAATTGACATTTTATTGTCATTTAACACGACGATCATATCTTTTTTCAAAGCCCCGGCGTTGTTAAGACCCTCGAAAGCTTCCCCGCCGGTTAAAGCACCATCCCCAAGCACAGCCAGAACCTTATAATCTTCTTTTTTTAAATCCCTTGAACAGGCAAGACCAAGAGCAGCTGAAATTGAAGTACTCGCATGACCCACACCAAAAGTATCATATTCACTTTCAGTGATCTTTGGAAAACCGCTTAAGCCATTATACTGTCTTATAGTACTAAAATTATCTTTTCTGCCGGTAATTATTTTATGAGCATAAGCCTGGTGACCCACATCCCATACAATTTTATCAATGGGGGTATTAAAAACATAGTGAAGGGCGATAGTTAGTTCAATTACGCCGAGAGTTGGAGCTAAATGTCCGCCGGTTTCACTGACTGTATCAATAATAAACGACCTGAGTTCCTTTGCCAGTTCTGCCAAATCCGGAATAGTTAGTTTCTTTAAATCTGCTGGACTATTTATTATTTCAAGTATTTCACTCATTCTAATAAATTCAATTGAAAATTACCATTCTCATCTTTAGTCAATTTTTTTATTTCAAGTTCAGCTTTATCAAGGTTCTCTTTCAGGAACTTTGTCAGCGAGGAACCCTCTTTAAAAAGACTTATAGCTTCCTCTAATCCAATATTTTCACTTTCCAGATTACCGACAATACTTTCCAATTTTTGCATACCTGCTTCAAATGATAAATCTTTTTTCATTTTAATTCTTAACCTCGTTTATTTTTGCATGGGCAGAACCATCCCGGAATTTAATTCTAACTTCATCTGAAATCTTGATTTCTCTGGAAGATTTGACTACCTTCATTTCCGGTAATTTATAGCTGATACTATATCCCCTTTTTAAAATTGATTCAGGATTTAACGCATTTAATTTGTTTTCAAAACTTGCCAGCATTTCCTGATTTATCTTGATAAAGTGCGAAAAATTTTTAATCATCAAAAATGACTGGTCGTCAACTCTCTGACTGAATTGATGAACCATATCAACAGGTTTCCGAAAAAAATAACTTTTTTCAATGGCTTCTAATTTATCTCTGCTGTTTTTCACTTTTTCAATGAGCCTATCATAAATAGCTTTCAAAAAACGCAGAATATCCTTCTCAAGCTCTTCTTTTTCAGGAATAGCTAATTCTGCCGCGGCAGAAGGAGTTGCTGCTCTCAGATCGGCAGTAAAGTCAGAGATACTGTAATCAATTTCGTGTCCGACAGCAGAAATCACCGGCAATCCAGAGTCATATATTGCGCGGGCAACAATTTCCTCGTTAAAAGCCCACAAATCTTCAAGTGAACCTCCACCTCTCCCAACAATTAACAGATCAACATCCTTAAAATCATTGAATTCCTTAATCGCCCGGACAATATCCTCAGCAGCACCTACGCCCTGTACTTTAACAGGATTCAAAATAAGTTCAACTGAGTTGTTACGCCTCCTTGCAATAGTAATGATATCTTTTATCGCAGCTCCGGTCGGAGAAGTGACTATCCCAATCCTATCTGGGTATTTGGGAATTGCTTTCTTGTGTCCCGGGTCGAAAAGGCCTTCTTCCTTCAGCTTCTTTTTTAAACGTTCATATGCTAATTGAAGTTCACCTATTCCTACAGGAATTATTTCACCGACATCTACCTGATATGTACCGTTTTTCTCATATACGGTAATCTTACCGATGATAATGACTTCCTGCCCATCATTAGGCAAAAAGGATAAAGCGGCATTTTTGCCTTTCCACATTACACAATTTATTTGTGAATACTCATCCTTTAACGAAAAATAAAAATGACCTGAAAAATGCTTTTTAAAGTTTGAAATTTCTCCCTTTACACTGCATATCGGAAGTCTCTCCTTGAG
>JBHPGK010000048.1:0-17935 GCA_042570605.1 Candidatus Zhuqueibacterota bacterium | reverse complement strand
GACAGGAAGAGTTGATCTTATTAGCCGTATGGAAATTAAAAGGCAACGCATACGGTATAACAATCCGTGAGCATCTAAAAAAGATCACGGGTAAGAAAATGTCAATCGGTGCAATATATGTACCTCTGGACCGCCTTGCTCATAAGGGTTATCTGAAAGCATACCAGGGTGCCCCTACTCCGGAGCGCGGCGGAATGAGCAAACGGTATTATGAGGTCACACCGGAGGGTTTTAAAGCTCTAAAACAGGCAAAAGAACTGCACGACACCATGTGGGATGACCTCCCGGATACTGAGCTCGAAGGAGAAAATTTAATTTGACAAATAAAAATATTCAACAGCCGAAAATCGGGAAGCTTCTCCTGAAAAAATTCACCAGAAGCGAAAATCAACTCGCCGTGATGGGTGATTTTGAGGAAGAATATCTTGCTGTATACAAAGAAAAAGGGATAGTATTAGCATGGATGTGGTACTGGATCCAGGTTTTCAAATCTTTCCCCTCTTTTTTTATAAATCATTTTATTTGGAGTAAAGCCATGTTCAAAAATTATTTAAAAACCGCATTCAGAAATTTAAAAAAGCAGAAAGTCCTGACATTAATTAATGTCCTTGGACTTTCAATAGGCATTGCTGCCTGTATCCTGATATACCTGCATATATCAGATGAGATCTCTTATGACGGCTTCCACAAGAAAAGTGACAGGATATACAGAATTGTAACAGGAAATCACAATCCCGACGGCAGTCTGAATAGAAGTTCCTACCTGGTACCCGCTCCTGTGGGTGACGAATTAACAAATTACTTTTCAGAATTTGAAAAATCTGTTCGCATATTTTATGACAGAGTTGTAGTACGTTTTGCAGACGAAATTCATAGTGAGAGAATCACTTTTGCAGACCGGGATTTTTTTAATGTTTTTTCCTTCGAATTGATCAAAGGTAATCCTTGGACGGCACTTGATAATGATAATTCAATAGTCCTGAAAGAAAATAAAGCTGTTAAATATTTCGGCAATGAAGATCCTTTAGGAAAAACAATGACACTTTCATATGGAAATTATAAAAAGGATTTTATTGTCACAGGAGTATGTAAAGAAGTTCCCGGTAACTCTTCGGTGGGTTTCGATATTCTGGCAAACGTTGAAACACCGAAAGTATATGAAAAAATGCTGTTCAGCTCATGGGGCGGATTTACTACAAGGACGTTTGTCCTTGTAAAAGAAAATGTATCTCTAAACGGTATTGATGAAAAATTCTCTTCATTTATAAAACAGTACCTTTCATCTGCGGTTGAATCTGCAAAACAGCGCGGCAGCTGGAAAAATTCCAATAGCGACAAAAGCCCATACTCATTCTCTTTACAGAATATTAAGGATATCCATCTTGATCCAAATATAAGAGGCGGCACAGACCCTCGAAACCTGGTTATACTTACAGGTATCGCTCTTATTATTTTACTGATCGCCTGTATAAATTTCATGAACCTGTCCATCGGGAATGCGTCGGGAAGATTTAAAGAAGTAGGAGTCCGCAAGATCATCGGGGCGGAAAGGAAACAGTTGATAGCCCAATTCTGGACTGAATCGATCCTACTTGCTTTTATGTCGGTGATTTTTGGATTACTCCTTGCAGTACTTATATTTCCGGCTTACAACAACCTGACAGGCAAAAGTTTCAATGTTTACGATATAATTAAAATAAATAATTTAGCCGGTATCGCTGCAGTTTTTGTATTGGCAAGTATTTTTTCCGGGAGTTACCCTGCTTTGCTGATGTCCGGTTTTATGCCCGTTCAGATACTGCAGGGTAAGCTTAAGATCGGCGGTAAAAACCTGTTGACGAAGTCTCTGGTAATACTGCAGTTTGCCCTGTCGGCGTTTCTTATCATATCGACCCTGGTCATGGGACAGCAGATCAGATTCATGTTAAATAAAGACCTTGGTTATGAAAAAAACGGTTTAATAATTATTCGCCTTCAGCAGGACAATGATAAAGATGCAAGAAGACTGAAGAACATCTTTAAAGAAAATGTGATCAGATATCCCGGGATCAAAAGTGTTGCTGCAACCAGCATTCCATTTGGTGACGGTCCTGCAGGGACAACGCTGACTATAGAAGGGAAAGAAATAGAATTTTGTTTCTATAACGCAGATTTTGATTATGTGAACACAATGGGCCTGGAAATAAAAGAAGGCAGGGATTTTTCATCCGGATTCTCTACCGACAGCTCTGCTGCATTAGTGAATGAAGCATTTGTTAAAGAAGCAGGCTTAAAAAATCCTTCCGGATTAACAATTGAAAATATTACGATCATAGGGGTGGTCAAAGATTTTAATTTTGAATCACTGCATAATAAAATTGGTCCTGCAGTAATAACCCCGGTAAGTTTTATTCCTATTAATACAATGCTGGTCAGAATCAATCCCTCAAACATTACTTCAACATTAAGAATACTGCAAAATACATGGAAAGACATACAGCCTGACAAACCTTTTATTTATTCATTTCATGATGATGACCTGAAAGAATTATATGATTCTGAAATAAAATGGCAGACAATAATACTCTATGCGTCAATAGCTGCATTTTTAATAGCATGTATGGGAATACTGGGACTTATGACAATCTCCATATCCCGGAGGATCAAAGAGATCGGGATAAGAAAAGTAATGGGAGCCGGTGTTATGCAGATTATTGGTCTCCTTGTCAAGAACTACGTATTTTTAGTGTTAACTGCAAATATTCTGATCTGGCCTGCAGCTTACTTTGCAATGAACAGGTTTTTGGAAAATTACCATTATAGAGTAGAGATCAGTATATTTTACTTCCTCTTTTCCGGTATACTTTCATTGGTAATTGCTGTTTCAACAATAAGTTATATTGCTGTCAGGACTGCCAATATGAATCCTGTCGACAGTTTAAGGTATGAATAATTAAGATAGAATTAAGTATTACAAAGCAATATTTATTGAGGATTGCCATACATATAATATTCCCAAAAATAACCGGCAATTATTTTTAGGGACGTCTAAAACCGTCCCTTCTTTTTATCAGATCTTTACACTTTTATTTGAATTATCATAAAAAATATTGCAACTTTTTTGTCAGTGAAGCGTATATTCCTTACAAAGTAAAACATATTTCTTTTGTTTTTTTTGTTGATTTGTTTTATTTTGTAAGGGTAATTTTTAAAATGAGGTAATTATGAGAATATTAGCAAGAGCTGAAGAACTTGTTTTACTGGCGGTTTACAGGCTGAATAAAGACGCATACTCTGTTCCGATCAGGGCTCACCTTTCGCAGATCACAGGAAATGACTGGTCGTTCGGCGCAATTTATGTACCTCTCGACCGTCTCGAGAAAAAAGGATATTTAATGTCAATACTGACCGATCCTACTGCAGAACGTGGCGGCAGAAGCAAAAGAGTCTATAAACTGACAAATGAAGGATCTAAAGCATTGCTCGAGATAAAAAAAGTCGAGAAGGCAATCTGGGAAGGTATAAGTGAAACATCTCTGGAAAATCAATAATGAAGAAAAACAACATTAATTCTGCTCCTCCAAAATTCGCACAAATACTACTAAAAAAACTGTTCCCGGAAGAGTGGTGCATCACAATGGAAGGTGATTTAGAGGAGGTTTTTTCGGATATTGCAGCACAAAGGGGGAATTTCAAGGCAAAGTCCTGGTATTGGAGGCAAGTCATTAAATCAATTGTACACTATTTATTAAACATTTTATATTGGAGTTTTACCATGTTTAAAAGTTACATGAAATTTGCATTTCGCAGCATGAAAAGGCAGAAGTCATTTTCATTAATTAACATTGCGGGTCTTGCAGTGGGAATGGCTTGTGCTATTATTATTATGATATGGATCAGGTTTGAACTCAGTTACGATAATTACCATGAAAATGCCGACCGGTTATACAGAGTTGTCAGGACATCGGAAACAGAACCCGGAAAGTGGAATTCTTATGCAATCCCGGGACCAATTTCAGCTTACCTTAGAGAAGAATACCCGGAAATAACCAGTGCAGCGACCTTTGTTAACTTTGGCAAACAGAAATTATTCTGGGGCGGAAAAACCCATTACAAAACAGTTTTCTTTGCAGAACAAGAGTTTTTGGATATGTTTACATTTGAATTTATTAATGGGGATAAAAATACTGCGCTTGTAAATCCCGCCTCAGCAGTAATAACCCAAAGTGTTGCAAATGAATTTTTCGGAGATGAAGAGCCTGTAGGAAAAGTGATAAACGGTCTCAGAGTAACAGGTGTAATAAAAAACATTCCTCTCAATTCACATTTTAAATTTGATATTCTTGCTCCTTACAGGATCGCACCGGGTGGGGCAAGAATGTGGCAGAACAACTGGCCTAATTCATACGTTTTACTTTCCAAAGAGTCTTCACTCGACCATATTAATAAAATAATTGCCGGGGCTATACAAAAAAATGACCCTAACAGTAAACAAAATATATACTTACAACCGCTCTTAAAGAGTCATATCAACTTTTTAGAAGAACGCATGAAGGGAAGGAATTTAGCAACCTACCTTTATATATTCACGATTATGGCAGCGGTTGTTTTATTAATTGCCTGCATAAATTTTATGAACCTTTCAACAGCCCGGGCTACGGTTCGATTCAAAGAGGTCGGTATAAAAAAGGTTGTTGGTTCAAGCAGGATGCAGCTTGCAAAACAGTTCCTGGGGGAATCTATCCTTCTGTCATTTATCG
Source organism: Candidatus Zhuqueibacterota bacterium (assembly GCA_042570605.1). Classification (GTDB taxonomy): domain Bacteria; phylum SM23-31; class SM23-31; order JBHPGK01; family JBHPGK01; genus JBHPGK01. The sequence continues at coordinate 13,196 of JBHPGK010000048.1, read as the reverse complement.
CACTGTTACTTTCAGTTATCCTTGTTAAATTGGCACTGCCTTTGATCAATAATATGTTAGGATATAACCTTGAACTGTCCTTTTCCGGTGATATAATTTTAGCTCTCACAGGTATTACTCTTTTAACCGGATTGGTTTCCGGAAGCTATCCCGCTATTTATCTTTCAGCTTTTAATCCTGTTTCTCTATTGAGAAAAGAATTATCTCTTATTCCGTTTTTCAGAAACAGGTTTGGGAAAAAACTTTCCCCAGGATCAGGTGTGTCAGGTTTCAGGAACATACTTGTATTTATTCAATTTACACTTTCTATTCTATTTATTGTATGCTCTAGCATTATTTACAATCAACTCAATTTTTTGAAGAATAAAGATCTCGGATTTGATAAAGAATATGTTGTTACAATCCCTGCAAACGGATGGAGGGGGAACCAGTTTGAAACAGTTAAAACCGAATTTTCAAAAAATACAAATATTCTGAATGTAACCTATTCTCAATACAGCATATTAAAATGGAGCAGTTCAGGTGGAGTTGACTGGCCGGGGAAGGAAAATTCCGGCAATTCGGTTTTTGACCTTGGAAGAAATATGGTTGATTATGACTATCTTGAGACATTTGGGTTGGAGATGGTCCGGGGCCGCTTTTTCTCCAGGGATTTTCCGACAGATGCTACTGAGGCATGTGTTATAAACGAAGCTGCGGTAAAGGCAATGGAGATGGAAGATCCTGTTGGGCAGAGAATAACAATGTTCCCCGGAACTTCTTTTGAACTTAAAAGAAATATTATCGGAGTTATAAAGGATTACCACACGGAGTCTCTTCACAGAGAGATAGCACCGTTTGCTCTTTTCCTGCAAAATACGGGTGCGTATATGTATGCCAGAATAAGACCTGAAAACATGCAGGGAACTCTGGAATTCATGAAAAACGCAATTAAAAAAGTTATACCGTTTGATCCTTTTGCTTACAGTTTTATTGATGAGGATTTGAATATTTTATACAGGGCGGAACAGACTGCAGGGAAAATCATATTATATATTACTTCACTTGCAATTTTCCTCTCATGCCTGGGACTTTTAGGTCTTGCGGTCTTTTCTGTTGAACAGCGTACCAAAGAGATTGGAATAAGAAAGGTCTTAGGAGCATCGGGTTCAGCAATAATTAAAATGTTATCAAAGGATTTTGTAAAACTCGTGATACTTGCAAATATTATCGCCTGGCCAATAGCTTTTTATTATATGCAAAAATGGCTGCAGAATTTCGCTTACCATACCAAAATGAATATTCTGATGTTTATTGCAGCAGGTTTTACCGTACTGGTAATTGCATTACTTACTACGATCCTGATGGCAATTAAAGCTGCCCGTACAAATCCTGTAGATACTTTAAGGTATGAATAAATGAAGGAAAGCGCGATTTTAGATTTACGATTGACGATTTACGATTGACGATTTACGATTTACGATTTTAGATTTACGATTGACTGCCGGAGGATGTTCCTGATTTAGGCGGGAATGACAATATAAGTGGGACTTTTGGTAAATTCGAAAAATTTATATAAGACAAACAATTAATTATGCATAGCCAATATTCCAGAATAAGCAGCTCACTCAGGCTCAGAATCTTTCTTCAGAAACTTTTTAACAGTCATTTGATTAGAAAGTATTTTAAAAAAACTCTTGCATTCATTATTCTCTTTATGCCGGTTATTTATATTTTGCTAAAATGCACGGTAGTATATGCAGGTTTAGAATCTATAGGAATTTGTATATTCTTTGCGGCAGGAGCTGTCGCCTTATTACTGGTTTAAAAAGATGGAGGATTATAAAGATGTTCTGTCCAAAATGCAGATGTGAATACCCGGACTGGATAAAAAAATGTCCTTATCATGATGTACCCATGTTATATTCCTCACTCCCGGATTACTGGGCAGGTTATGCAAATATTTCTTATGACGAATTACTGAAAACAGTTAAAGAAAATGGGGAAAAGCTTCAGACAGAAGTTACAGCTACGAGCATAGGTATGGAGAAAAAATGGCAGTTCCCCTACCAGGGATACGGATATGCCTGGGCAAAACGACTGCTGGGGGCTTCAGAAAATATTTTGGTAGATTTAAGAACAACTGAAGTCGGACATGAAAAAAAATGGTCTTTCCCTTATATGGGGCGCGGTTATGGATGGGAAGAAGAGATACAGGGAACGATCGGGGGGAATGATATAGTTTTAAAAGCACAGAAAATCGAGAAAGAGAAAAAATTGTCTTTCCCCTATTTTGGATTCGGATACGGATGGACACAGGAAATGACAGGTAACTGCGGTAAACAGTTGATTGCCGAACTGTCAACAACTGAAACCGGTAAATACAGAGAATTCAGATTCCCCTTTCGTGGATACGGGTTTGCATGGATAAAAAAAGCTGTTTTGACTATCAAGCTTAAAGAATAATTTTGGATAAATGATAAGAACAAAAAAGGTAATAAAAACGGGAAAAAACAGACTGTTTTTTTCAACCTTCATACCGGTAATTTTTATCACAGCTTTTCTTATTTTGGGATTCTCCAAAACAAAATACACGCTGGAAAATGTAACAGACATTGACGGAAATATATATAAGACTATAAAGATCGGAGATCAGGTCTGGATGGCTGAAAATCTTAAAGTTAACAGAGCTCCGGACGGAAAACCGATAAAAAGTTACTTTTACATGGATGATTCAGTTAAATACGGAAAATACGGCAGATTGTATAAATGGGGAACTGCAATAAACGGCGCCCGGATTGCAGTCAGATGTATAAAAAATTAGTTACTTTTATTAATATTTATCGTCTGTTCAAGCAGGGACAACTCATGACAGGATTTAAAAATATTATTTTCTTTTCATTTGTCTTTTTAATTTTTTCAAACCTTGCTGCTCAGGATAAATTTCCGGTTTTAAAAGGGCCTTATCTCGGGCAGAAACCGCCCGAAGATAAAGCCGTGCTTTTTGCTCCGGGCATAGTAAAAAACTGCCCTTCTTTCACTCCCGACAGGACTGAATTTTATTTTAGAGGCAATGACCTGCCTGGAATAATTTTCATGAAACTGGACAATAATAGGTTGTCTTCTCCGCAGAATATTTCTTTTTCAACCGGGTTATACAGTGATTATAATCCTCATTTATCACCGGACGGAAAAAAGCTTGTTTTTGCATCAAACCGCCCTGTAACTCAAGGTGGTAAACCAAAAGATGATCCCGATATTTATATTGTGGAAAGGGCTAAAAACGGATGGAGTGTGCCTGTACGTTTCAATAACAATATTAATTCCCCAAAAACAGAAGGTTGCCCTACCCTGTCTGAGTCTGGAAATTTGTACTTTTTTTCAGATCGTAAGGGAGGACAGGGATTTGACATCTATGTATCTAATTTGATAAATGGAAAATATCAAAATCCAAATAATCTTGGACCTTCAATCAATACCCGTTTTGATGAGGTTGATCCCTTTATTGCACCCGATGAGAGTTATTTGATATTCTGTGTTCGTGGCAGAGAAGACGGTTTTGGCAATAACGACCTGTATATCAGTTTCCGGACGGGAGATAATTCATGGACAGAACCGGTTAATATGGGTGAAAAAATTAACACAAATGCCGAAGAGCTTTTTCCAAGAACTTCAAATGATGGCAGATATCTGTTTTTCTCAAGTACAAGAAGAGGCAAAATGGAAGTATTCTGGATTGATGCCAAGATCATCGAAGATTTGAAACGGGAAAGTCTCAAGTAAATTACAATTAAAATTCAAGGTAACAATATGGTAAAAAAAGTCTTTACTGTAATTTTAGCATTGATCGCTTCACAGCTCACATTAAACGCTCAGGATATAAGGATCACACAGATCACTGACGATGTAATAGTCCTCCATGCAGGAGTATTGAACGATATTTCGGTTGTACGTGAGGTCGGAGGCAACATGACAACAATCCGGACAGAAGAGGGACTTATAGTAATCGAGTCCTTAACTTCTTCCGAAGCTGCAAAAAAAGCAAGGCAGCTTATAAAAAATCATTTCCCCGGTCTGCCTTTCAAATACCTTATAAATACACATCACCATGCCGATCATATCCGGGGAAACCAGTATTTCCGGGATGCCGTAATCATCGCACACATAAACCTGGAAAAACACCAGGAGAATGAATATAAAAGTCTCGTTGAAAAATACGGGGATCATGATAAAAAGATAAAAGAAATTGAAAATGACCTTAATAAAGTGAAAGACAGTTCAGATAAAGTGAAAAAAATGAAAGAAGATCTAAAATTCTGGAAAGAAGCAAAATTATTTATGGAAGAATACTCCCCTGCTCCGCCTGAATTACAGATCTCTTCTGATGCTGTCCTGAAACTTGGCGGCAAGACTTTTGAGATAATGTATTTTGGTACTGCACATACTGATAATGACATTGTAATACTGGACAAAGAGGACAGAGTTCTAATTATGGGTGACCTTTTATTTTACCGGAAATGCTATATAATGAATCCCGCATCCGATGTTCTTAACTGGATGGCTCTTCTGGAAAAACTGATAGAGCGAAACTCTGAATATGATTATGTAATTCCCGGTCACGGAAGTGTCAAACTTAAAGTGGATGCTCTGCATGAACAGCGCGGTTATTTAAGCGATCTCTATAATGCTGTTAAAAATGCAAAACAAAGTGATTTAAGCCTTGAACAGGCTACAAATAAGATAAGGCTGGAAAAATACAGGGAATATATGGATTACGACCGGATTGCTTTGGATATAGAAGCAGCCTGGAAACAGATTGAAAAGAAGGGGGAAAAATAATGAGCAAAATTATAAAAAGATGTTGGAGAATTGTTCTGTTAATCCATCTTTTTTTGATTTTTTTTATGGTTGTAACTACTGTTAAAGTACAGCCGTTTCAAGAGAAACAGCTTGAAATAACATACATTGCAAATGCAGGATTTCTCATTGAATATAAATCGAAAAAAATACTTATTGACGCATTGCATTCGTGGCCAAACTTCCAATCCACTCCCGATGAGGTATTTAATGATATGCGTAATTCACGACCCCCTTTTAATAATATTGATCTTGTTCTGGTAACGCATCGTCACCCGGATCATTTTCATCCGGATATGGTCGAACTTTTTTTAATTAATAATCCAAACGCTATGATGATTGCCTCACCCATTGATGTTGAATTTTTAAGAATCGCAAGTGATCCTCAATTTGGGAGGATAGCCAAACAGGTCAAAATTGTTGATGCAAAAATAGGAGACGTTATCGAGTTATCCGTAAATGGAATTGATCTTCAAATTTTTGCGCTGGAGCATAACGGCAGACAAACAATGCTGAATCTTGGATTTCTTATAAAAATTGGTGATAAAACGCTATTACATGAAGGGGATGCCAATATAAGTAATGAGTATTTTCAATCAGCCAATTTTGAATTAGAGTACATCGATATATTATTTGAAAACGACTATTTTAGAAAAGACCGGGAAAGGCAGAAAATTATTAGAGACCATATAAAGCCTAAACACAGGATTGCCATGCATATAAAGCCAGAATTTTTAGAAGATTATTCAAAAGAAATTAAGAAAAAGTTTCCAGATGAAATAATATTCAAGAAACCTATGGAGAAAAGAGTGTTTAAATGATTTCGAATATAATGAATTAAAATTATAAGGTAAATGGAATGAGGATAAACATTTCGTATTTGAAAACTGCTTTTTTATTACTGATATTATTCTGTTTCTGTGCTGAACAAACAGACTTTCCGACACTTAAGGGAGATTATTTAGGCCAAAAACCACCGGGGATGGAACCGGAAGTTTTTGCTCCCGGGATTATTTCCCACGGATTTCATGAACATAATCTGACCATATCTCCTGATGGTGATGAAATGCTTTTTACAACTTCCAGCGGCGATCATAAGTATTATGCAATTATATATGTTAAAAGAAAAAACAATATATGGCAGAAACCGGAGATAGCTCCTTTTTCAGGAAAATATTTGGACATGGGACCCCGATTCTCACCGGACGGTAAAAAAATATATTTTTGTTCCAAACGTCCTGTCTCAGAAGATATGAAAGAAAACAGCAATTATGATATATGGGTAATTGAAAGACGAGAAGAAGCCTTTTCTGAATCCGTCAATTTAGGCAGCCCGGTAAATACAGATAAAAATGAAGCTTTCCCTTCGATTGCCGCAAACGGGACTATTTATTTTCACTATTGGGAGGAGAAAGGAAGTGAAAGCGATATATTCTTTTCACGATTCGAGAACGGGAGCTATCAGGAACCGGAAAGGCTTGAATTTGGGATCAGTACTGAACATTATGAAGGCAGTCCTTTTATAGCGCCCGATGAAAGCTATTTATTGTTCCAGGCAATTCGCCCTGACGGATATGGAAATAATACCAACATCTATATTAGTTTCAAGACCAAAAATAACACATGGAGCAAACCTGTAAATATTGGAAAACCTGTGAATCCTGCAGGTTATCCGATCAGCCCCATGATTTCTCCTGATGGCAAATATTTCTTTTTTGCTACAAATTCAACAAGAGAATCCTTTCAGTTCAGTAACAGATCATACAGTGAACTTATTAAGACATTTAAAAGTTACCGGAATGGATACGGGACAATTTACTGGGTGGATGCGAAAATTATCGAAAAATTCAAACCTGAAAACTTGAAATAAGAGGAATATATCAATGCAAAAAAATGTTTTTCAAAATTTACTGCAGTCTATTTTAATAATAGTGATAATTTCACTAATATCCGTTCCTTCCCATGCCCAGACCGGTGGATATTCCATATTTCACGAGACAATGGTAGATATGACCTGGCAGGAAGTGGGAAAAGCAGCAAAGGAGGATGCCATTATTCTACTGCCTTTAGCAGTTATAGAAGAACACGGTCCCCATATGAACTGCGGAATAGACACTTATCTGGGTTACCTTATCAGCAAGCTAACACGGAGAGAACTGGAAAAACGAGGTGTTAAAACACTGATTGCACCGCCCTTTTACTGGGGAATTAACAGTGCATCACATGTTTTCCCGGGAACCTTTACAACCCGCCAGGAAACCATGAAAGCACTGCTTTATGATATATATTCTTCCCTGAAGAGCTGGGGGTTCAAAAAGGTTTTTAATTTCATAACCCATGGAGACGGAGGACACTGGCGGACAATATTTGAGAGTGTAATAAATTTCCGGAAAGAACTTGAGATGGACCTCTATATTGTTCTTTCAGATGATGATCTCAAACGTGCAAGATTAACAGGCAAAGAACCGTTTATTGTATCACATAGATCGACCCCATATGAGCAGACAGAATACCTGGACATTCATGCAGGTGCTGTTGAGACCGGAATAGCTGCCGCATATTACCCCGAACTTGTTGATAAGAAGAAAGCAAGGACTCTCAAACCAACAAAATTAACTGCTGCCGATCTCGGGAAATGGGTACAGGATATGAAAAGCGTCACTCCTCTCGGCTATTTCGGGGATCCTGCAGGTTTTGATGCCGAATGGGGAAAGAAATATCTTGAATCCGAAATTATGCTCATTGCTGACGGAATTGAAGAATTTTTGAAAAAGAAATAATGTTGTAAATTGCAAATTCAGGTCCATAATGAATTTGTGTTAAAATAAGAATAAGTATTTGAAATTGATTAAATAATATTTCGGTAAATCCTATAATCAAATTCAAGTAATTTTATACTGTTTCATTCCGGCGAACAGACTGTGTGTCACGAAGTGATCCTTTTTGGAAAAACATATGATTTAACATAACTTTAGAGCTATAACTGTCATTGCGAGAAACGAAGTGACGAAGCAATCTGCCAGCTAAAGTATTGTTATTATATCAGTTACGAAAATGCTTCAGTCGTCCCTCACGCTAAGCGTGATCGGAACTCCATCGAAATGACAACTCTTTACATGTCTTTTTGACGTTTTTTCACAAAGTAACTACTTCGTAGCACGAAGTGATCATTTTGTGACACATAGTCAGGGAGCATTGGAATGAGAGAAAATTTCAATATCGCATGCGCAATGAACCACTTATCCCATATACCCTATCCCCCACTGGATTCCCGTTTTCACGGGAATGACAAAGTTAAGATAGTCATCAAAGAATCCTGCCCGCTAAGTAGATTCGAGATATTAGCCACGTAATGACAGCATAACACTAATATCTTATAAAATTAAAGCATTTTTTATTTTCCTTTAATTTAAAGGGAAACATTTTTCTAAAAATCTCGTAATATTACTTAACATTAAAGGAAAATAACACCGGAGGATTAAATGAAGCTTTTAACAAGGGCTGAGGAGCTTATTCTGCTCGCCATCTGGAAACTAAAAGAGGATGCCTACTGTGTCCCGATACTGGATGAGATCGAAAAGGTATCCAACAAAAAATGGACGCTCGGCGGAATTTATGTTCCCCTGCACCGATTGGAAAAGGACGGTTATGTTACCTCTTATCTGGGAGAACCCACAAATGAACGCGGCGGAAAAAGCAAAAGATATTATAATGTAACGCCAAAAGGAGTTAAGGCACTTCAGGAAATTAAAAAGCTGCAGGATGCAAGCTGGCAGGGAGTTTCTGATTTAATATTTGAATAAAATTATGAACAAAAAAAACACAAAACCGCCCAAAATTGCCTCATGGTTACTAAAAAGAATACTGCCGGGCTATCTCGACAGTTCGAGCATGGGTGATTATGAAGAAATCTATAACCGTATCAGGAAAAAAGAAGGCAGGATCAGGGCTGTCCTATGGTACTGGCGGCAGATATTCCAGTCAATCATCCGATATTTAAAAGAATCAACAATCTGGAGTATAACAATGTTAAATAATTACATTAAAATCGCTTTGAGAAATATCAGAAAACAGAAACTTTTCTCATTCATCAATATTGCAGGTTTAGCAATTGGGATGGGCTGCTGCATTGTGATATTTTTATTTGTCCAGAGTGAATTCATCTATGATAAATTTCACGAAAATGCAGACAGAATATACAGATTGAGCAAATACCTACAGCTTGATACAGGTTTAAGAGGATACTCCACTTCAGACTCAAGGCTTGGACCAGCATCCAAAGATGAATTCCCGGAGGTTGAAAATGCAGTAAGGTTAATCATGCACAGAGGGACAATAACAAACTATAAAGACAAGAGATATAATATTGATCCTGTCTATGCTGATAAAAGCATTTTTGAGGTTTTTACTTTTCCATTACTTAAGGGAGATCCAAAAACAGCTTTAAATGAACCAAATACAGTTGTAATCACCGAAGAATTGGCAGGAAAATATTTTGGTAATGAAGAACCAATTGGTAAGACAATTACTATAAATAATAAAGTTGACGTAACGGTAACCGGTATATTGAAAAGAGTACCGGAAAACTCTCATTTACATTTTGAGTTCCTTGCTTCATTTGAAACTCTTAAAGCCAGAATTGGAAATGCAAATTATCAAAGAAGTGTAAGCGCATATACACATACATATCTTTTATTAAAAAAAGATGTTAAAGCGGAAGAATTTGAGAAGAAGCTACCGGAATTCGCAGCTAAAATCCTGGGAGAAAAAAGAGCCGAAGGCAGACAGTTTTTCATGCAGCCATTGACCTCCATACATCTTAATTCAGAGCTTGCACTTGAATTTGAAAAAAACAGTAATATCAAATACTCCTATTATCTTTCAATTCTTGCCATTGCAATAATCCTGATTGCATGTATAAATTTCATGAATTTATCGACAGCCAGTTCTTTCAATAGGGCAAAAGAAGTTGGATTACGTAAAGTTGTGGGTGCAAGCCGTTCACAAGTCATAAAGCAATTTCTTTCCGAATCAATCATTATGTCTATTTTCGCAGTAGTGATTGCACTTATAATTGCTAAATTGCTGCTCCCCTTTTTCAACAGCGTTTCGAATCAAAATCTTGAGTTAAACTTTCTAAAGAATTGGGGACTCTACTCAGGATTATTTCTAATAACTCTGATTACAGGCCTTTTAACGGGAAGCTACCCTGCCCTATTGATATCTTCATTTCAACCTGCAAATGTTCTTAAAGGAAAAATAAGGACAAATTTCAGTGCGGTATTCACAAGAAAATTTCTTGTCGTTTTTCAATTTGGATTATCTATCACGTTTATAACTGGGACAATTGTCTTATCAACTCAGATAAAACATATGCAAAACAAGAATCTCGGATTCGAAAAGGATAATATTGTAAATATACTTTTTTTCAAAGATAGAACAATGCGGGACCGTCTTGATACTTTCAAAGATGAACTCCTTAAAAACCCAAATATTATCAGTACGGCTGCCTGTGGAGTATCACCGGGATATGATGCCGGTTGGACATCTTCAGTTCGTCCTGAAGGTTTTCCTGAAGACCAAAAATTTGATATGTCTATTTTTTGTGTTGATCAGGATTTTTTCAAAACATTTGATATTCAATTCAAAGATGGGCGTACATTCAGAAAAACGACTGAAATGGAAAATGCGGTTGTGATCAATGAAGAAGCTGCAAAAATTTTTGGATGGGAATCAACTCCCGGAAAACAGATTTTTCTCGAAATGTACGACACAAATGTAGCTGTTGTCGGGGTCGTAAAGAACTTTCATTTTGAATCCATGCGCAAAGAAATTGCTCCTTATATATTTTATTACTCATCCTATGGATTATCAGAAATAGCAGCACGTTTGAGACCGGAAAATATAAAAGCTTCTATGGATTATATCGAAAAGACCTGGAATAAATTTTCTCCCAATTTCACTTTCTGGTATGATTTCGTGGACGAGCGGATAGACCGGCTTTATAGAGAAGAAATGAGGTACCGGAAAATATTAAATTTTTCAACCTCACTCACCATATTGATTGCGTTTCTCGGTCTTTTCGGACTGGCTTCATTTACAGCTGAAATGCGCACAAAAGAAGTAGGTATTCGTAAAGTGCTGGGCGCTTCAATATCAAAAATCATATTTACACTTTATAAAGACTTTTTGGTTCTGATAATCATTTCTAATGCGATAGCATGGCCGGTTTCATATTATATTATGAACAGGTGGCTTCAGAATTTTGCATATCATATAAACTTTTCACTGGTATATCCATTGATGGCTGGTATCCTGTCTATTCTTATCGCAATCTTAACGGTCAGTTATCAGTCAATAAAAGCAGCACTTGCTAATCCAGTTGAAAGTCTAAGGTATGAATAAACGAGGGCATTTCCGATGTACGATTTACGATTTACGATTTACGATTGTCTGCGGGAGGCAGATTCGCCTCTGGGCTATAAATATAACCACAAAGACGCTCCGCCGGAAGCGGATTCACTTCTTGTGGAAAAGAAAAACACAAGCCCGCAAAAGTCTTTTTTTCCTGTTTTCCGACTATTAACTATTAATTCTTAATTCCTAACTCCTAACTTTCCTACTGTATTTCCAGATAATCCTTATCAGGCAGTTTCGGGAACTTTGCATGCGGCTCGAGCTGGTACCAGAAAGCTGTCGAAGATATGTCGTCCTGCAGAGGTAAATATCTGCCTCCTGAACGCCAGCCGAGCGCCTGGATCGTAACTTTCAGATCTTTTTCAAACCTGACCGGATCCATGATATGCCAGCGGTAAAGCCCGAACCTCTGCTGTGACTGCCACAATCCATCCGGTTTTATCACCTGCGGCATTCCATTAAACGGTGTAGTAAAGGTCTGATATTTCCCTCCATTTGTAAACCCGTAAGAACCCAGGAAATAGTCTTCTGTTCCTGTACCGCATATTGTCGGGAAATCTTTATCACCGTCTATATAAAACTTTATCTCGCCTTCGCCCCACCAGCCGGTGTTATTGGAGCCCCAGCACATATAAGTTCCTACATAATGCCCCCATCCTTTCAGACCGTCAATAATAGTGAAAACTTCCTTATAAGGAACAGGATTTTTGCGCCTGAACTGCGCATGCAGATAAGCTGCATCTTCGGGGACATCAGTTAAAGTGTAATCGATCTGATAATAAAGGGTCATAGGTCTCTGACCTTCCTCCTCGATATATTCCATAGTGATCTTGCAGGATTTCCTGAACGGCATTACCCAGTAGCAGTTGAGCCCGCTGCCCGGATTAACTGCAACAGGCATGGAAGAAACCTGTGCAAATTTACCCCATCCACTTGCAAAAAAGTCCCCTACCGGTACTTCGATGGAGGGTTCCTTTTCACCATCCCAGTAAAAACGCAGGATAGCATAGCGGAAATTACCTGCCGGTGTCATCCAGATATGCTGGATAGCTCCTGAACCATTAATGTCTGCAAGTGTAAATGTTTCACCGGGCTGTATTCTAATATATGGCGATACTTTCCAACCCTGGCCAAGATCGCGGGCTGCGTTTTTCGCTAAACCGTCTGTTGACATTCCTCCCTTACCCTTTTCACCTGTAAAATTTTCCGGGCTGATCGAGCGGGTTTTTGCCTTTGACACAACCGGTAAATTCCCCATATTCATATACAATCCGTTAAAACTGCCTTTTTGTGCAAAGATATCTGCTGAAATAAGCATTAATGATAATGTTAAACAGGTAATTAAAAAAACTTTTTTCATGATTACCTCCGGAATTTTATTTATTGTTAATTAAATATGATCATTTTATTAAAGCCTACCTATGCTGTCATTGCGAGAAGTGCAACGACGAAGCAATCTCATCTTACAATGTTTTTATTAATATAAAGTGGAAAAATTTACTTAATAATAAATAGTAAATTTCAATATGTCAAGCAGATAATTCCAAAAATACTTCTCGCAAAAGCGCAGAGGAAAAAACAAGTACGCTCTGCCGCAGGCGGATCCGCCTCTGGCGGAAAAGGTTTTTTTTCTATATTGTAGAGACACAGCATGCGCATAGCGTCCCGCTAAAGGCGGTGGCTGTGTCTAATTTCTTTCTCGCATTTCTTACTGTAGAGACGCTCGGCAGTGCGTCTCCTTTCCCTCGCAGAGGAGTAGGAACCACGGGGAGATATGGATCCCCATTTTCACCGCCGCTTTTTAACTGCGGGACAGGCGGGAATGACACTGTAACAGAGCTTCAAGCAATCAGTGAGGGTGTTTTGTGATCAGTGGTAAGTTGCCTGTTTCCAGTTTCTAATTATTTACTATCACCCAATTTCGACCAATTCTATATCGAAAG
>JBHPGK010000047.1:0-18092 GCA_042570605.1 Candidatus Zhuqueibacterota bacterium | reverse complement strand
TTCAGGTGGATGTTCTGTTTTGCGATCCTGATAGGAATGATATCTGATCCGGAAGTAATATGGAGCTGGGGCGATATACTGAACGCATTGACCGTAGTTGTAAATTTGACTGCCCTGTTTTTTCTTGTAGGCCAGATCGTCAAATTAACGATACAGCACAAAAATGAAATTAAAATAAACCATACGATTTCTTAATCCTTGAACTGTATAAATGAAACTATACAAAAAAATCGGATTTGTTTCAGGTCTGATATTATTTGTAATTATTTTGATACTGCCGGCTCCTGAAGGACTCCAGCCGGCAGCAAAAAATATGATTGCAGTGACTTTCCTGATGGCTGTATGGTGGATGACCGAAGCTATCCCCATCTCTGCAACGGCATTGATCCCCATAGCCATCTACCCGTTGCTTAATATAATGCCTGCGTCTGAAGTGGCACCCCTGTATTCAAACTCGAAGATATATCTTTTCATGGGCGGATTTTTTATCGCTGTCTGCATGGAAACATGGGGATTATCAAGGAGAATAGCCCTTTTTATTATAAAAAATCTCAGCAGAACACCGGACAGGATAATTTTTGGATTCATGGCTGCTACCGCCTTTCTTTCGATGTGGATCTCAAATACTGCCACAACAATCATGATGCTTCCTATAGGGATTGCGGTAATAAATAAGATCGCTGAATATAATAATCTCAGTAAAGATGATAAAATTGTTGGTGATTTCGGTTGTGCTTTAATGCTCGGTATCGCTTATTCGGCAAGTATTGGCGGTATAGGAACCCTAATCGGAACTCCACCTAACATAATTTTTGCAGGGGTTGTATCAAAGCTTTTCCCTGATGCTCCCGAGATCACATTTTTCAGATGGATGCTTTTCGGAATACCGCTTGTTATTATATTTTTGCCTGTAGCATGGATCTACCTGACGAAGATCAGCTGCCGGATAAAAAAAGATACATTTTTTATTGAAGACAGCCTGATTAATGAGGAATATTATAAGCTGCCTAAAATGTCCAGAGCAGAAATATCGGTTACCATTATATTTTTAATCACAGTATTTTTGTGGATATTCCGGTCTGATATCGTTCTGGGATCGTTTAAAATACCGGGATGGAGTAATTTGTTTCAAAATTCAGCCGGAATTGATGATTCTACTGTGGCAATTTTTATGGCTTTGATATGTTTTATTATTCCTGTCAGCCTTGAAAAGGGGAAACTGATCCTTGACTGGAGCAGCGCAAAAAAAATCCCATGGGGAATTCTCATCCTTTTCGGCGGAGGTTTTGCAATGGCTCACGGATTCAATGTCACCGGGCTTTCTGCCTGGCTTGGCGACAAGTTTACCGTTTTGCAGCATTTCCCCTTAATAATTGCCATTATACTTGTATGTCTGTTTTTAACATTTTTAACAGAATTAACCTCAAATACAGCCACAACATCGATGATACTTCCTATTCTTGCCTCGACCTCAGTATCCATGGGAATACATCCTTTTATTTTGATGATCCCTGCCACAGTTTCTGCTTCCTGCGCTTTTATGCTGCCTGTAGCCACACCTCCAAATGCGATAATATTCGCAAGCGGAAGGGTCTCTATACCCAGAATGGCTAGAACCGGATTGGTATTGAATTTAATTGGCGCTGTAATCGTAACTATCCTTGTGTATTTTCTCGCCTTTAAAGTATTCGGCATTTCTCTGGACAGCCTCCCCGGCTGGGTTAAATAAATTTTACACGCTTTTTTGTCATTATTACCTTTGGATTACACGATGTGGGGAATTTATTCCTTTGTGTGTTGTAATACCCTCACAATTTGAATTGAAACATCAAAATTTATGCGTAGAATTTACTGGCATATTGTTTGCATTATTAAAAGTGGAAGAAAAAAAACCAAACCCCTCATGGAGGTGAGTGAAATGAAAACAATAAAAGGAAAAGTGATGATAATTGACAGCGACTTAGCCAGCCATGAGATGATGATCGAATATCTCAAGGTAAACGGGTACTTTGTTTTGACTGCTGCAAATCGTGCAGATGCTCAGCAGAAGATCAATCACAATCAGACTGACGGTCATCCGATCGATATCGTTATTCTCGAATATGAACTTGATGAAAAAGTAAAAGGACCTGAATTTATTAAAGTTAATTATGACAAGAACATTGAGTTTATCGGCATTTCACCTTATCCTGAAAAGAAATGCGAATTTTTTGCAGCCGGTGCCTCAGGTTTTCTGACTAAGCCGATCGATTTTCTTGCACTTACACGTACGGTTATAACTTTGATGGATGTGCGTGAGAAGCTGTATCAGTTAGTCCTTGTATAGATAATTCGCTGAAATTTCCGGTCATATATGTGTCTCCCTTCTTTCTCTCAGAACCGCTCAATTATTGGGCGGTTCTTTTTATGTTATTTTTGATTTATAACCTCAAAAAATATTCTCTTTATCAATGGATATTAATTATGGAAAGTGTTATATTTATTAACCATGATCATAGGTATAGGAAATAAAGCGAGGCAGGGTAAAGATACCGCAGGAGCATATCTTCAACGAAAATATGGGTTTAACATTCTACATTTCGCTGATCCGATCTATGATGAATGCCGGAAATGTAATATCCTTTTTAATCGTGAGAAAGGTATTTTTTACTTAAAACCACCTGATGAGAATTATTATGTTTTCGAGAATCCCCCCCCGCATGTTATTGGCTGGATTGAAGAAAATGGAGAATCACGGGATGATCTGCCTTTTAATTCGGATATTATTTATACCGGAATGAAAAACAAGGATTCCATTGTTCTGCAGTTCTGGGGGACTGACTTCAGAAGGAAAATTTACGGATGGGATTTCTGGCTTAAGAAAATTGAAAAAATATTATTGGATAACAGGGAAAAGGATTACTGCCTTCCCGATACACGTTTTATTAATGAAGCAGAGTTAATTAAATCTCTGGGTGGTTATGTTTGGCGGGTTATCAGACCCGAATACAATGTAACCGACCGGAAAACATCACATACTTCAGAGACCGAACTTGACAACTGGGATTATGATATTGTTATGATCAATAGCGGCACTATTCCGGACCTTTATGGAAAAGTTGATGAAGAATACAGTAAGTTGAGGTTAAAAAATGAGTAAAATTGAGAGAACACCAAAGGATCAATATTATATAAACATTGCTGCAGACCTGTACCAGCGGTCAACATGCCTTCGCCGCAGGTTTGGGGCTGTTATTGTTAAAAATGATGAGATCATTGCTACAGGCTATAACGGTGCACCCAGGAAAACAAAAAGTTCACATGACTACGGCTGGTGCTGGAGAAAGGAACATAACATACCTCACGGGAAAAATTATGAACTCTGCCGGTCTGTACATGCAGAGCAGAATGCTATAATTCAGGCTTCCCGCAGGGATATGATGGACTCTACATTGTATATAGCAGGTGAGAATACAGATGACCGGTCACTGTGCGGTGCTTTTCCCTGTGTTGTATGCCTTAGAATGATCATCAATGCAGGTATAGAAAGGCTTGTTTACCGTGCTGCTGATGGAAGTCTTAAAGAAGAATTTCCCCAGAAAGACTGGAAAGATGATGACTTTCTGGTTGAAGGCAAGTATAAATAACTAATCGAGATTAATTATATGAAACCAGGAATTATTGTACACGGCGGCGCATGGGGGATACCCGATGATGTTGCTGATGATCATATCAACGGCTGCAGGAATGCAGTCCTGCAGGGTTATGAGGTTTTAAAGGACGGTGGTTCCGCTGTTGATGCCGTTGAAAAAGCTGTGATCGTTATGGAAAATGATCCCACTTTTGACGCCGGAACAGGCTCATTTCTGAATGCTGTTGGTGAAGTGGAAATGGATGCACTGATCATGGACGGCAGAACGCTAAAAGCCGGTGCAGTAGGTGCGGTAAAAAACATCAAAAATCCTGTTTCCCTTGCTAAAAAGATCCTTGAACATCCGGATATTGTTTTCCTTGTCGGTGATGGTGCCGGAAAATATGCAGAGTACTGCAAAATTCCCCGTGTAGAAACAGAAGAGCTTGTTGTAGGCAGGGAACTGGAAAGACTGGAAGAGATCAGGAATAACAAAGAATTCAAAGTTGAGAAAATATTCCGTGAAATATATAAAGGCACTGTTGGATCTGCAGCAATTGACATAAATGGCAATTTAGCTGCCGCAACATCAACAGGAGGTACACCAAACAAGATCCCCGGCAGGATAGGGGATGTCCCTATAATTGGTGCTGGAGGATATGCAGAGAATGGTGTAGCGGCTGTTTCCGCAACAGGCTGGGGTGAATCTCTTTTGAGAGTTGTTGTGTCCAAGAGTGCTGCAGATAACGTAAAATCCGGCAGCTCACCTGAAGAATCTGCAAAATCTGCAATCGATGAACTTGAGAAAAAAGTTAACGGTAACGGTGGATTAATAGTTATTGACCATCATGGTAATATTGGATTTCACTTCAATACTCCGCGTATGGCTTATGCATATATCGACGATAGCGGTAATGTACAAGCCGGTGTATGATAAAAACAGCGTTTTCGAGAATTGTCTTACCTGATCTTAATTTCCTGCAGGTGGTGTTTTCCACAACCTCATCGAACAGTCACCAAAAAGATGCCAGTATTTGTACAGTCTTTCAGCACTGTCTTCGCTAAGAGTCTTCATCGCGTTCAGTGTGCCTTTATAAAAAAGGATGCCGACTGTATCGTTTTCTTCCTCAAAATACAGTTTTGTATAAACCTCTTTTTGAGCTGCAATGCAGGCATAAGGGTCCATGGAAGCAGATCCACCTAAAAAAGCAATTGCCCCTGCAGGCTCTGAAGCAGTACCGGCTTTCATAAATGCTTCGGCAAGACAGTCTCCGTTTGTGATCCAGAAACTGCCTGTACTGCAGGCAGCACCGTGTATAATAGGCAGTCCTTTCCCGGTGTTTTTTAATTTTGAAGCATCTTCTCTGCTGAAAGGCAGGCTTCCAAAAGCAGTGGTGCTTCCGTGACCGTGGTGTGCAATAAAATTTACACCTGTTTTTTCAATGGCATCTCTTATTTTTTCCGTAATACCGCCATCTGATTCCATTATCTTCAGCACCTTTGTAAAATATTCGGGATGTTCCTTCAGCGCATTTTCTACCGTATTTGCATGATCGATCCCGTCAAATCCGTCCATGGAGGCAACGAGTGCCTGATTGATCCAGTCGTAACTTTCGAATTCTCCCTTTTCATAATACATGATCTTACCGACCTGGTTTTCCAGTTCAGATACATTGTTTACAGAAATCCGGGAAATTAGAGCATCACCAACAAGGTCATCACCTTCCAGCAGTACATAAGAGGGATCGGATGGGGAACCACCGAAATACGGACTTGGCACATCGTCAATATCTCCCACCAGGATAATATAAGTTAATCCGCCGTTATTATATTTTTCTCTTATCTTGTTTTTTACTGCATTTACACCTTCTCCGGCTAAACTGACATCAAGTTCAACATCCAGTCCTCTTTGTCTTTTCCAATTGATAAAATCCGATAACGCAGTTTCATATTCAGGTGTGCTGATAATCAGCATTTTATTTCCGGTCGGGTCAATTCCCGGTTTATTTAGATATGGATTGGATATCGAATCGGTTGAGTTTTTGCATATTGCAAAGGAGATGGTGATTATAAATAATACAAAAATCAGTGATAATTTTTTTCGTTTCATTTTTATTTCCTTTCTGTTTGAATCGGAGCTGTCATTGCGAGGTAGCGCAGCGACGAAGCAATCTCACTGCTATATTAATTTTATGTAAGAGGATAAGAGATTACCTTCGTCTCTATACCTTTTTTCCGGGAAGGACTCCCTCGTCAGCCAAAGGCTGATCCGCCTTTGGAGGATAATGACAGTCCATAACTAATTCTGTCCCGGTGCGGTTTTCCAGACTATCATTGAGCAGTCCCCGAATAAATGACATTTTTTGTAATGTTTTTCTGCTTCAATCTCACCGTACTTGTTCATTGCGTAAAGATTGGAATAATAGCATAATGCTCCGAAAGTTTTATATTTATCTTTATTGTAATACATATTTGTAAAGAGTTCTCTCTGTGCAGTCATCGCAGGACCGGGATTGGCAGGGCAGGTGAATGCAAGCATGGCAACCGGACCTGCAGGCCTCGATAATGTCCCCGTTTTCAAAGCTGTTTCGGCAAGGCAGTTACCTCCGTTGAATGCGAAATTACCAGTAAGACACCCGCAGCCGTGAATTATGGGGAAACATTTCTCAGGGAATTTCAGGTTTTTGATATCGTTTACACTGAACCTGATGTTCCCGAATTCGGTTTCACTGCCATGACTGTTATATACGATCATGTGTGCACCATATTTTTCGATTGACTCCAAAAGTTTTGCCTCAGGATCAGGTTCGTTTTCCATTACCTTGATTATCCTGTTAAAATATTCGGGATTATCCTTCATAGCAGATTCAATAGCATCTGCAAGTTCCTGCCCGTTGAACTCGATCGTCTGCGGGATTACAGCAGTTTTGAGCCATTCAGTGTTTTCAAATAATGCTTTTTCATATATAATGATCTTGTTTAAAATATTGTGTAGCTCTGTCGTATTGTTCACCGGAATTCTTGAAATAAATGCGTCACCTATAAAATCGTCACCATCAAGAAGGGCATAAGAAGGATCGGAAGGATATCCCTGATACATGGGACTCGGGACGTCATCAATATCCCCCACGAGAATAATGTATGTCAAACCATCATTTTCATATTTTTCTTTCAATTTTGTTTTTACGGCATTTATACCTTTTCCGGCAGAACTGACGTCAAGTTCAACATCCAGTCCTTTTTCTTTTTTCCAATTGATAAAGCCCGATAACGCAGTTTCATATTCAGGTGTGCTGATAATCAGCATTTTATTTCCGGTAAGATCATAATCAGGTTTATTAAGAGTTGGATTGGATATAGATTCGGTTGAATTTTTACATATTACAAAGAATATTGTTATAGCAAATAGCAAAACTACCTGAGAGAATCTATTTCTTTTCATTTTTAGACCTTTTGTTTTTCTGTTATCCTGTCAATTTTGATCCAGGTAAAGCTGACATTTAAATACCTGTTTTTTAATACGTTGAAATACGAAAATGAGTTACCGGAAAAATTAACTTTCTTTGAATTTATTAGACTGAGATCCTGCTCAGACTTTCCATTTAGTAAAGCTATATATTAATGATATCTATTGCTTGATTCCATATACTTCGATAATATTGTCAAAGGATGAAACAGCCAGCATCTTTCCATCCGGTGAAAAAGCTACCCCGCTGGTTTCTATGTTAAGGTCTTTTTTAAATAAACATTTTTTAGTTATAACATCCCAGAGCCTGACTGATCCTGCATTATCGGTTGTAGCTAATAAAAGGCCGTTCGGTGATGCCTTTATACCGAACAAGCAATAATTATGACCGGGAAGTTCATCAGATTGTCTGTTTTCTTCAATGCTCCATAATCTCAGAGTTTTACTTCCTGATGCTAAAATTTTATTATCCTTAATAAAAGCGAGACCATGAATATCCATTTGGCTTCCACTGAATATATGTGTTTTACGCCAGTTTTCAGTATTCCAGATCATTATTGAAGATCCGCCATTCCCTTCACCGGCTGCCATTAATTCACCACCAGTAGAAAAAATTATATTGAAGATCCACCCTTTATCTCCCTCAAGAGTATTAATTAAATTTCTACTATTAACATCCCAGATCCTCACTTTTTTATCTGCCCAGCCTGTAGCCAGAATATTGCCTTCCGGTGAAAAAGCAGCACTCTGAAGAATGATATCACCATTGTCAAAAATTATTGATTGACTGCCGGTGGCTGTATCCCACAATCTCAGTTTCCCGTCAAATTGAAGTGTCACCAGTAAAGTTCCATCACTTGTGGATTTTATTCCGTACACAGGTTTGTCATTACCAAAACTTTTTAGTTCAATGTTTTTTTCTAAATCACGAATCCTGATTATTTTATCTGCTGCAGAACCCAGGGCTATTTGATCATTTTTCAAAAAAACTGCGGTTGATCCTTTCATGGAGAATAGTTTTTCTAATTTGTCAACATTTTCCGGTAAAATTTCCGTCAGGTTAATTTGCGCATGTGCGTTTTGAGTTGTAGGTGAAGTATTACAGCCTAATAAAAGCAAAATAGTCAAAACAGAAAATATTGATTTCAAATAATTCTTTTTCATAGCTACCTCTGGTTTTTTTATTTCAATTCAGCAGGTCTTAAATCCTCAATAATTTGAGCGTCAATCCAGTATGGATTATATGCTTGAACGCCCGGCCTTACCGAAACAAAAAAGAAACAATTTCCGTCAGGCGAAATAAGCGGCTGACTGTCTTCATTATATGAATTAATTGTACTTCCCATATTTATAGCATCCGACCAGGAATTTTCCTGAGTTTTAAAGCTGATATATAGATCATGCATTCCGTGTCCACCCGGGCGATTAGAAGTAAAAATCAAGTATCCTTCTTTGGGATCTATATATGGAGCGAATTCATTATAAGGAGAATTTATCCTTTCACCAAGATTCTCAGGATATTCATATTGTCCGTTAACGAGTACTGAACAATAAATATCAGGATCATTATCATCCCACAATTCAAAATACAGAGTTTGATCTTCAGCCATTGAAAATTGCCATCCTAAACGAAGTGATGAGGGAATCGGAATATTAAGATTTTGTGGTGTTGACCAGGCGTTTCCAGTCCGGTCCACATAAAATATTCCGCCTCCTGACCTGCTTGATTTGAAGAATAATCTGTTGCCATCATTAGAAAACCGGGCATTTTTATCACCATCACTGCTATAAAAGGGTACTCGCTGTGGAAACGTCCATCTACCGTTTTGCAATTTCATATAATGAATCTCAACTCTTGGTCCTCCAACAATATATTTATCAAAATATAGCTCTCTACCATCAGGAGAAAATACAGGCGCTCCGTGCCACCACCACGCAGAGCTTGATAATAATGATTCAGGTGCGAATCGTTCCACTGCCATTCCGGGTAGTTCCTGACCAAGATATTCCCCGGATAAATCAGTAAAATTATCCTCATCTTCAGGTGGTGTAGAGGATTTTTTACACCCTAATCCCGTTATTAAAACAAAAATCATAATAATAGATATATTTTTTTCAATTGTTCTCATTTTCAACCTATTTAGTTATTATATTTCAGTTCTTAGAATGTCTCATAAAGAATTCTAATATCTCATCGTAGCATCTATCAGTGCTTATTATCGGATGTGTAATGATATGATGAGTCGTTTCTTCAAGACAGTACAGGATCACCTCATATGGATTATTTTCTTCTCTGAAAGTATAAACTGTTAAATTTTCTTCCGGATTAGTAATTACAGGAGTTTCACTTATCTCATTATGCTGTACCCACTGAAGCACAGTATTCATTGCCGACTGAAAAACAATATCCAGGTTAATACTCTGCCCCCCGTTGTAAGGGACAACCAGGTCTAAATCTCCATGCATGTGAATGACCGATGTTTTTGAAACATTTTGAGCTATGCTTCTCCCCTCAAAAAATGATGCCGACAGGGAAGCTATCGCTGCGAACCTGTCTGAATCAAGTGCCAGCCGGTAACTGAAAGCACCTCCGTTTGAATATCCCATTGAATAAATCTGATTTTCATTTAAATTTGCTTCATTTTCCAACAGATCCAGAATTTCAAGAGCAAATCCCACATCGTCCTCCGTTGAAGGCACGCCTCCGGATCCCGCGTTCCAGGAATTCTCAACACCCTGTGGAGAAATACCAATAAAATCCTCGTTCTCGAGAAGAGAATACAAGACTGATCGTCCCCATTCCTTTACTCCTCCAAGACCATGAAAAAAGAAAATAACGGGATATTCAGTATCTCTTTGAAAATCGGATGGCAGGAGTATATATGTGTCACGCATTTTCCCGTCAAAATCAATAAGGCATCGGTTTGTTCCCGGACGAAGGTTTAAATTCGATTCCTGTGCAATTGGATTGTCAGGAGCTTTGTTACATAAAATAAAAGGGAATATAAGCGCGCCTATAAAAAAGATTGCCTTTTTCATAAATTTCCTTGATTTATATGTTTTATTGATAAAATTTCTATTTACACAATGTTATTGACCTTTCTGACTTAATAAAAATGTTAATATTTTCTATTTCATATCTACTGGTTTAAGTTCCTCAATGATTTTTGCATTTACCCAGTAAACATCAGCACCACGCAGAAAAAACAGATATTTACTATCAAAAGAGACAAAAGCAGACACTTCACCGCCGCTGCTGTTTATTTTATTACCCATGTTTTTAGGAGCTGTCCAGGAACCGTCAGGTTTTTGAAAGGCTATGTAAAGGTCAAATTCACCATGTCCATCATTCAGCATAGAAGAAAAAATAAGAAATTTTTCGTCAGGATCAATATAAGGTGCCATTTCGATGTTATCGGAATCCGAATATAGCCGCACTTTTTCCGGCTTTTTATATTCATTGTTATTAAAGGTTGACCTGTATACTTTGGGTTTCCTGTTTTCCCATAATTCCAGATAAACAGTTTTATTATTTGATATTGAAAAACTCCATCCTTTGCCAAGTGATTCCGGTATCTTAATATTCAGTTTGACGGGAACCGACCACCTGTTATCTGTTCTGCTTACTTCAAAAATGTAGCCCCCGGATCTGAATGAAAGAAAATACATTTTTTTACCATCGGACGAGCAGACCGGATTATTCTCGTCTGAATTTTCACTTAAAGAAGGTCTGAAAGCTTCCGACCATTTTCCATTTACTATTTTTGAAGAATAGATCTCGAAATTCTCGCCCATATTAACCCAGAACATTTCCATGCCGTCAGGAGAAAAAGTGGGTACACCATGCCATTTTGAAGGGAGAAATGACCGCACACTTTCAGAAGGAAATTTTTCAGGTGTCATACCGGGTGGTTTCTGACCCAGATAAGGACCTTTTAATTCAGGGAATGTTCCTGTTTTTTCCTGTGGAGATAAATATGTTACAAAAATGAATAATACTAACAATACAGTGAATAATCTTTTCCCGGTGATCATAATTTTTCCCCCTTCTACTTCAATTCTGCCGGCTTCAGATCCTCAATGATCTGTGTGCTCACCCAGTAGGGATTATATCCGATATCACCCTGCCTGGCTGTAAAAAAGAATAAATAATTTCCATCGGGTGAAATATACGGTGCCACATCTTCTGTCGAAGAATTAATAGCCGGTCCCATGTTTACAGGATCTGTCCATGTGCTGTCCGGATTTCTAAAACTGACATACAAATCATGCATCCCGTAGCTGCCAGGGCGGTTAGAGTTAAAAATAATATATTCTTCATCAGGATCTATGAATGGTGAGAATTCATTTGAGCCCGTATTGATTGCTGCTCCAATCTCTTCAGGGATTGAATAATTCCCATCTTCAAATCTCGAAAAGTAAAGATCAAGATCATTGTTTTGCCATAGCTCAAAATAAAGCGTCCCGTTATTTGCCATTGAGAACTGCCAGCCTGTCCCCATATTTCCGGGAATAGGGATATCAACACGTCTTGGAATCGACCATCCGCTTCCATTTCTTGTTACTTCAAAGATAAATCCGTCTGTCCGTGAAGATATATAATACAGTTTATTCCCATCCGGTGAAAAAAACGGATTATTGCCATCATAATTACCGTTAAAACTCACGGCTTGAGGTTCAGTCCATTTTCCGTTCTCAATTTTCGTATAACTCAGGATTACCGTATGGTTTTCTTCAATGTATTTTGTAAAATACAGTTCAGTCCCATCGGGGGAGAATGCAAGGGGTCCATGCCAGAACCAGACATCATTTGCCTGTAGTGCGGGCGGTGGAAATCTCTCCGGTGTTGTTCCAGGAGGCTCCTGTCCCAGATATTCCCCGGTTATCTCTGGAAAATTATTATTGTTTTCAGGAGATGAACTGGATTTTTTACAGTTAAAATTGAATATTATAGTTGAAAATAAAATTATTGCACAAAAAAATCTTTTATACATGATTTTAAAACTCCTTTTTGATACGCTTTTCATGATAATATTTCGGTTTTTTATATGTATATTTTTTTTCTCTTTTACTTAAGTTCTGCCGGTTTTAGATCTTCTATTATCTGTGTGCTTACCCAGTAAGGATTGTAACCGTTATCACCCGGTCTTTCGGTGAAATAAAAAAGATAGTTCCCGTCCGGCGTAATATATGGAGCTGCTTCATCAATAGCCGAATTAATGTCCGGTCCCATATTAACCGGATCTCCCCAGGTATTGTCAGGCATTCTGAAGCTGATATAAAGGTCACTTCTTCCATATCCTCCGTCACGATTGGATGTAAAGATTATATAATCTTCATCAGGAGCAACAAATAGAGCAAATTCACCTAAACTTGTATTGATCGAAGTGCCGATATTTTCAGGTGTCGAATATAGACCGTTATCAAACGTTGAAAAATAAATGTCGGGATGATTATTTTCCCATAACTCAAAAAATATGGTTCCATTATTAACAATCGAAAACTGCCAGCCTAAGCTTTTATTACCGGGAACAGGAATATCTATACGCCGGGGAACCGACCAGTTGTTTCCGTCCTTTGTGACTTCAAATATATATTTTTCCGTTCTGTTTGATATGTAATATAATTTGTTCCCGTCCGGCGAGAACAGGGGATTGTTTCCGTCATATTCGCTGTTAAATGGAACAGTCTGAGGTTCTGTCCAACGCCCATTTTCAATTTTCATGAAATACAGTCTGATATCATCTGAACTTCTAATATATTTTGCAAAATGCAGTTCGCGCCCATCCGGTGAAAACGCCAAAGGACCATGCCAGAACCATGTGTTATTTGCCAGTAAAACACCAGGAGGGAACCTTACCGGTGTTGTTCCCGGAGGCTCCTGTCCCAAATATTGTCCTGTTATTTCAGGGAAATCATCATTATTCTGGGCGGATGTTGTTGATTTGCTGCAATTTAAAATGAGTATAGTTGTAAAAAATAAAATTGTTATAAAAAAAGACTTTATTTTCATAATTAAAACTCCTTTTTTATACGGTTTTCAGGTTGTTGTCTCTGTGTTTGAATAATTTCTACTATATTTATCAAACAATTATTGGATACAAAACATAAACTTTGACCATAAATTTCATCTCACAGGGCGCCATGACGGGATAATATCGTCTGCAGTATTGTTTGTCAGTCTACGCCGGTCTGTGCCATCGATATTAATAATGAATATTTCCTCATTTTCAATAGCACACTCAAAAGCAATTTTTTGACCATCCGGCGACCAGGAAGGAAGCCCGCCGCCGTATATGCCGGAAGTTACTCTGATTTTTTCAGTACCATCGGCATTCATTATATATATATGTGAATTGCTCTCTCCTGTGCCTTCTGCTGAACAGTAGGCTATTTTTGTGCCATCCGGAGACCAGGCTGGGGCATAATCCGGGCCTGTTTGGGTCGTTAAACGGTAAAAATCACTACCGTCAATGTTCATTACATATATATCCTGATTATCATCAATAACTGCATTAAAAACAATTATATCGCTTTGGGAAGACCAGGAAGGGAATGCAGGTCTGATTCCGGATAAAAAAGAATTAGTTATACTCGTCAAATTTGCACCGTTTTCGTTCATATAGTATAAGCCAAGTTCTCCATTTATATCAATATTAAAGATTAATTTCGTTCCATCGGGTGACCAGGACGGAAAATAATCAGTTTCGGAATTGCTGGTTAAACGTGTGAGATTGCCGGAACCTCCACCGGCAGTATTGGAAAAATCCATAACATATAGCTCCATATTTCCATCACGGTCAGAGCAAAAAACGATTTTTGAACCATCAGGTGACCATTCCGGAAGTTTGTCTTCAGATGCATTTGTGGTCAAAGGCTGCTGATTACTCCCATCTGCATTCATAACATAAATATCATTATTTCCGTTACGGTCTGACGAAAAAGCGATTATTCCTCCACTCGAACCGTCAAGAGGAGTGAACTGTGAATCGTTGTTTCCAGGTACAGTTGGATTGTCCGAATTATCGGAGCAGAAAAAGAATGATGAAAAAATTAAGAGTGAGGTCATTAATGTTAAAATGGATATCCTCATTTATTGTGCCTCCGTTAATAATTGGTGATGATCAGTTTTTACATTAATTGATTTCTCTTACAATTCTAAATCCAACTGTTTCCATTTTGTTGTCAGGATCTTTTTTTATCCCGTGTCTAAAACATGAGTCGAACAGAACTCTGTCCAGCTCGTAACTACCGCTTCTTAAAGTAGCATCAAGTTCACCCCATGGTTTAAATGACCCTTTGGGATCGAGAACTGATTCCGGCCTGTAGAGCCCATAAATATCTTTTACAATTTCCTGAACATTGCCGCTCATATCATACAATCCCCATTTGTTCGGCTTTTTTAAACCGACAGGATGAGACCTGTTGTCACTGTTACCCATATGCCAGCCGTATTCATCAGCTGAATTCACATCATTACCCCAGGGATATTTTGTAATGGTTCCTGCCCTGTATGAGTATTCCCATTCAGCTTCGTAAGGCAGCCTGTAAACAGCATTTTCTTTTTCAGAAAGTCTTCTGCAGAATTCTTCTGCTTTTTCGAAAGAAACACCTGCTACAGGCAGATCGTCTCCCTTAATAATTGAAGGATTTTCTCCCATGATCTTTTCATATTGAGCCTGTGTCACTTCATAAATTCCAATGTAGAAATTATAGGTGATGGTCACTTTATGAGCAGGTTTTGACTGACCGATAGGACCGCCGTCATCTGCGCCCATTATAAATGAACCTGCATTGATAAGCTTGAATTTCATACCAAAGGAATTACTGAAATCATTGTTTTGTGGATAGAGAGATAATGATAAACAGTAAACAAGAAGGAGAATATAAGATGATTTTTTTCTCATATTTGCCCCATTGATTAATAAGATTTGGTATTATAGTAAACGGCGCAAAAATCTCTTTTCCATGTTTGTAAAACTCCATTTTCAAAATTCATCAAGGATTTCTGAGCTGACCCAGTAAACGCTGAATTTCCCACTGATGTACCTGAGATGCAATATATATTTCCCGTCCGGTGTAACTTTTGGGCAGGCGCCTTCAAAATCAGGATAAGATGCAGTGATATTGGCTGGTTCAGACCATGAACCGTTTGTATCTTTTCTGCTTATCCAGATACAAGTTCTTATCAGATTTCCATTAATTTGTTGCGGTCTTACAAATAATAAAAATTTTCCTTCCGGATCAATAAAAGGCACACTTTCATGTTCAGAAGTATTTACCGGCGGTCCTAAATTTACCGGAAAACCGAAGTGGCCGTTTTTGTACTCGGAACAAAATATATCGTCTAATCCGTAATTAGGCGTTCTCTCTGAGCCAAAATATAAAGTGCCGTTATTGTCCACTGAAACCTGCCAGTGAAGGGCATAATCATTAATTCCCCTGTCAACAGGTAAAGGACTTGACCAGGAACCATCAGACTGTCTATTTATATACCATATCCTTTCATGTTCAGTGCCGGTATTACCTGGCCACGGACGGTTGGAATTGAAAAAAAGTGTCTGTCCATCCGGGGAAAAAACCGGGCTGTCATCCCAATAATTTGAATTTGGGATTAAGACTTCGGGAGTTGTCCAGCGGTTGTTTGCTTTCTTTGAAAAATAAATTGTTGAATACCGACTGTCAAATTCACGTTCAGTCCAGCATATCTCGGAACCGTCCGGAGAAATAGAAGGTGTAGAATGTTGATATTTTCTGTTTACTATGCCGTCTGCAAAAATTATCGGATCTTTTTCGGGGATTTTTTGCCCTAAATATGGACCGTATAACTCGGGAAAATCGCCCCACTGCGAATTTTCCTGTGGGGAATTATTGTTTGAAGTTGAAATTGATTTTGTACATAAAATAACATTAAAAAAAATTAAAAAATTTATCAAAAAAAAGACTACATGTCTGGATTTTATTTTAGTTTTAAACATAATATTTTCCTGTTTTCACATATCAGAAATGAAATTCTTTTCACTCATCTCTCAAGCTGTCCACCGGATTTGCATACGCTGCTTTAAAAGACTGGTAACTCACTGTAATTGCGGATATTATTAGAGTGAGCAGTCCTGCGAGGAAAAATGGAATAAAGGATATATCTATTCTATAAGCAAAATATTGGATCCATTTATCTAATAAGTACCATGAGACCGGCCAGGCGATAAAATTAGCAATGATTATCCATTTAGTAAATTCTCCTGAAAGCATAAAAATGATCTTTGAAACAGTTGCCCCCAAAACTTTCCTGATACCTATCTCTTTTGTCCGCTGCTCAGCCATAAATGCCGCTAATCCGAACAAACCGAGGCAGGCAATAAATATTCCGAAAAATGTAAATACGCCGAATATTTTGCCGAGACGGTCTTCCTTTTCATACTGGCTGTTGAAATCGGTATCGAGAAAGAAATAATCAAAAACGGTATTTGGGAATAATTCATTATATTTTTTTTCTATTGAAGCTATTGTATTGTTGATGTCTTTCATGTCAACTTTTAAAGTCAAATATCTATAGTCCTCGAGCATTAAAAAGATGCCGAGCGGCTCAATTTGCTGCTGAAGGCCCGCGAAATGGTAATCTTTCATAACACCGAGTATCGGTGTGTTGACTTCTCTTAGAGTTTTTGTAAGTGCAGTTTCCGGCGAATCCCAGCCAAATGTACTTACAGCAGTTTCATTAAGAATATATCCTCTTGATGCCATATCCGGAGTAAATTTTCTTCCGGATATGATTTTCAAATTGTACAATTCAAAAAAGTCATAGTCAACCTGCATACACCGAATAGCATGGAGATTTGTTTCACGCTCACCTGTGGGGTACTGTCTCCATCGATATCTCCACTTTCCCGGTACACTTGATGAAAAGGATACACCCAGTACGGATGGATTTTTTTTAAACTCGCTTTTAACAGTCTTATAACTGTTTGGACCTACCCTGTTGCCCTCCATGTTTATGATCAGTTTTTGTTTTTTATCAAATCCCAGAGGCTGGTTTTTCATATATTGAAGCTGCTGGTAAAATACAAAAGTGCCGATGATCAAAGTAATAGAAATTGAAAATTGGCCGACAACGAGTACTTTTCTTAAAAGCCCCCCTCTTGTTCCGGTTCTTAACACACCTTTTAATGTTGAAACCGGACGAAAAGTCGATAAAAATAATGCAGGGTAGCTGCCGGCAAAGATCCCGATGATAATAATTAAACTTGATAACATAAGAATGTTATTTATCTTAAAAAGACTGCTGAACTTAAATTGACTGACCGCAAGATCATTAAAAAACGGCAGTAGAATAAAAACAATTATTAGAGCAGCGGTCATAGCAAAAACTGATGTAATTACAGATTCACTCAAAAACTGCCATATCACCTGGCGGCGGCTCGCGCCGGCTACTTTTCTCATGCCGACTTCCTTTGCCCGGTTTGCAGACCTGGCTGTAGAAAGATTTACAAAATTCATTGAAGCTATCAGGAGTATAAAAACACCGATTCCGGAAAATATATATATATAAAGCAGATTACCCTTTAGTCCTAATTCCCAGATCAGATCAGAACGAAGGTATATATCTTGAACAGGCTGCAGGAAACTGGCGTACTCAACCCTGTCTCTTTCCAGGAACTCTTTCATATTCACTCTCACTATTTGCGTTATCTGTTTCGCAAATTCTTCCGGGTTTACACCGGGTGCAAGTTTAATATAAGTCGGCATATTTGCAGGTGACTGCCATCCCCGGTTCATGTATTCATTGTTTGCTATGGTTTTCATAGACATTAGAAAGTTGTATTTAAAATGTGTATTTCCGGGTGTGTTCTTCACTACCCCGGTAATTTCGTAACCGGTGGTATCAACCATTATTGTCTTACCAATGGGATTCTCATCTCCGAAATATTTTCCTGCTTTTTCTTTTTTCCAATTGATAAAGCCCGATAACGCAGTTTCATATTCAGGTGTGCTGATAATCAGCATTTTATTTCCGGT
>JBHPGK010000046.1:0-18425 GCA_042570605.1 Candidatus Zhuqueibacterota bacterium | reverse complement strand
CGCGGATACAGACCCAGGATAGTCCCGACGGGACGGTGGAAGCCACAATGAATTACCCTTTCGAATTTATTTTTGAGGTGATAAGTTCAAACTCTGATGAAATGCTTCTGGAAATAACATTTGATAAAATTTCGTACAAAGCAGAAACATCAGTAGGTCCGAGGGACAGAGATGTATCAGACTTAATTGGTCATAAAGCAAGGTTTAAACTTAAAAACAATGGTGAAGTTTATGATTTTCAGGGACTCGAGGAACTGCCCCCGATCGAAATTGAACGGCAAATGAAAGCAGACAAACAATATTACATGAATTTTATTACTAACCTATTTCCTGTATTTTCTGAAAATTCCGTTAATATTAATGATACATGGACAGATAAAAAAGTAGAGGAGAGTAAAGCGCAAGGTCCTGACGGCAAACAGACCACAACTTATAACTATTCATTTAAAATACTCGAAGAAGTAAAAAAAGATGGTTATGACTGTTTGAAAATTGAAAGGCAAACCACTATAACTATAAAAGGTACCGGTGAAATGAGCGGATATGAATTTATCAATGAAGAATCAGGAAATGGGACTGAAACAATTTATTTTGCTTATAAAAAAGGTTTGGTTTCAAGTATAGAAACTTCTGTCAAATCAGAGGGGACTGTAAATCTGGATGCAGCAGGGGTGTCAGTATTTTATACAAGGGATACCAAAAGCACAACAAGTATCAGTTTTGAAAAATAGCCAAAACACCTGTTCTTTTAATACTATTCATACCTTAATGAATCAACAGGATCTGCATTTGCAGCTTTTATTGACTGGTAAATGATAGACAATAGGACTATCAGCATTCCGAATAACCCTGCCAGTATAAAAAGTCCTATATCCTGATTTATCCTGTAAGCATAGTTTTTTAGCCAAATGTTCCCAAAATAATATGCTATGGGCCAGGCAATTACGTTTGCGGTAATTATTAAAACAATAAATTCCTTTGACAAGAGTTTTATAACACTGAATCCTGATGCGCCTAAAATCTTTCTGATACCTATCTCTTTTGTTCGCTTCTCTGCCATATATGCAGAAAGACCTAAAAGTCCGAGGCTTGCTATAAATATCGATAGAAACGTAAAGTATCCGAAAATCGTCATGAGTTTCCGTTCTGTTCCATAATAATCATCTATAGATTCACTCAAAAAATTAAATCTGTAGGGACGTCCGGGTACAAATTCTTTCCATTTGCTCTCAAGGAAACTTAAAGCTTCCGACACGTTGTTCGGATCAATTTTTACACAAACGAAAAAACCGCGGTTTGTATACTTTAAAACTGTAGGCTGAATCTTATTGTGGAGTGAATTATTATGAAAATCTTTTACTACACCGATAATTTTTCCTTCCTCATTATCAAATCCGTAAATATAACCCTGCTGTCCTGAATATTTTATCCTTTTTCCGACAGGGTCGGTCAATCCCATCACTTTAACAGCAGTTTCATTTACAATACAATTCTTGGGATCATCAGCAAATTCCCTGGAAAATGATCTTCCTTCAACCATTTCCATATTAAAAGTTTCAATAAAATTGTAAGAAACTCCAGATGGTACAAGCATTACTTTAGCATTCGGATCTTTACCTTCCCATTCAAAATCTGAAATAGCTCTACTACTTCTTGATGGAGGAAAACTTTTGGTAACATTTAAAACAAATGGATTCTGAAGCAGTTCATTTCTTGCAGTTTCATAATTATCCCCAAATTTCCCGTAACCCGCAAAAAATACGATATTATCTTTATCGTATCCCAGCGGTTTATTATTTATGAAACTGATCTGGCTGTATATTATCAATGTTCCGGCAATTAATAAAGTGGCAATAGAGAACTGGAAAACCACCAAAATCTTCCTGAACAGAGAACGCCTGCCTGCATTTTTTGCAGCCATATTTTTCAATATAAGTACAGGTTTAAAAGATGACAAAAACAATGCCGGATAACTTCCGGCTATGAACCCTGTTAACAGTGTCAAAAGAATTATTCCCACAAAAATCTGAAGATTATCGAAAAAATCCAATGAAAGCTGTTTGCCTGAGAGATTATTAAATTCAGGCAGCAGCAGAAAAGCAAATATCATGGCAATAATAAGCGCAAACATTGAAAAAAGTATAGATTCATTAAAAAATTGAAAAATTATTGACTTTCTGTCCGCACCTACAACTTTTCTCATACCTATTTCTTTTGCCCGGTTACCGTACCTCGCCGTTGAAAGATTCATAAAGTTTATACAGGCTATCAGAAGAATGAAAACCACAATTATTGTAAACAGGTAAACAAAAGTGATATTTCCTTTTCCGGCATTTTGCCCATCCCAATCAAAATTCGAAAAAAGATGGACTTTTTTCAGAGACTGAAGTTTAATATAAGTACTTTCAGATTTCGGATGATATTTCCCGATAATTTTTTCGATCTTTTTACCGACGTCCTTCCCTGACGTATTTTCCCGAAGCTGAATATACATCGATTCACCCTGTTCCCAGCTGGTAAAATCCTGTTCCCGCCATTTTGTCTGATTAATGATCGGGATGATATAATCAAACTGCATATGTGAATTCCTGGGCACATCTTTAATCACACCCGCTACAATTATATCAGTGTCGCTCATTTGCATTATTTTTCCGATAGGATCTTCATCTCCAAAACATTTTTTTGCAAGTCTTTCCGTTAATATCACAGAGTATCTTTCTTCCAGGGCAGTCTTCGGGTCTCCAATTAGAAAAGGGAAAGTGAACATTTTAAAAAATGAAGGATCGGCAAAAGCTATTCTTTCGCTATTGTATGACTTGTCTTTATATTTCAGGTTCCATCCAGTATACCCGCCTGTATATCTGGAATAGTCAATTATTTCAGGGAAGTCGCTGACAAGCACATCACCCAGCGGATAAGGAGCTCTCGGGAGTAACATGGTACGGTCACCTTCGTTTCTTTCTGTAATTATTCTGTACAGATCATCCGCATTCTCGTGAAACCTGTCATAATTATACTCATCTTGCAGCCACAAAAGGATCAAAATACAGCAGGCCATGCCGACAGCAAGCCCGAAAATGTTAATAAAAGAAAATCCTTTTTGCCTCTTTACATTTCTGAACGCTATTTTTACATAGTTTTTAAACATGGTAAAACTCCATAAAATATTTCCAATTATAAATAAAACTAACGGTTTTAATATTTGTAAATAACACCAGAGATCCGCTTTAAATTTACTTTTCTCATTGATCAAGAGATTATATTCCTCCTCAACGTCTCCCATCAGAGTAGACCTGTTACCCGGTCTTGTCAATATCCAGATCAGTTTTTCTGCAAGATATGGAGGTTTATGCCTGTTCATTTATTCCTTACCTTTTCAAATATCACTGTTTCAATTCCATTAAAAACTTTCTGATGCATCTCAACAGAACTTTTCAATGCATCCATACCCTCGGGAGTTAACTCATAAAATGTCTTTCCTCTCCCTCCCCTCTCAGGTGTAGGGTCACCCTTGATCCTGTTGACAAATTCTTTGCCGGTCAGTTGATCGAGAAGAAAATAAAGTGTTCCATACGCAAAATCTTTACCGGTAGTCTCCTTGATTTTCCTTTTTATAGGGACACCGTATGCATTTTCCCCCAATCTCCATATAGTAACAAGGATCAATTCTTCTGCCTTGGTTAATTCCTTCATATTTATTCTCCATATATATTCCAGTTACTTGAATATATATTTCTACGAGTTAGTTGAAAAAATGTTGCAGTATTTTTTCAAGTTACATGAAAAAACTCTGAATTAGGCAGGAATTATTAATATTTTTCAATTCTGATGATCTATATAATTATCTATAACAGGCAGTGCTCTCATAATAAAAGAGATCAGTCTTCCATTGATCTTGCCGCTGAATATATCCGCATTGACCTGCATGGCAATCGAGCATTTAAGGTCAGGCAGATATATCATCTCTGTCTGATAACCGGGAAAAATTCCGCCGTGACCATACATTTTTCCAAATGGTGAATTAAAAACAAAAACGCCGAGTCCATATCCTGTTTCAGACGGCTGCCCTGTCCTGAAATCATAAGGTTTAAGCATTTCAGTCAGCGTTTCCCTGGAAAAAACCTTCCCTTCATATAATACTTTTGCCCACGAAGCGAGGTCTCCGCTGTTCGTAATGTATCCCCCTCCCGTCCATTCAAACTGGGGATTTATAGGGTAAACTCCATCAACCGGAACTTTACCCGGCAATTTAAATGGTGGTGTTTTGTCTCCGGTATAGCCAGTTATCAATCCTTCTAATTTTCTCTTATCGGATGGACTTGTATTTTTCAGTTTAAGTGGTTTCAAAATTCGCTTCCCGGCTTCTTTGTAGAAAGTATTTTCACAGATTTGCTCAATTATCATTCCGAGGAAAATATAATCCGTATCAGAATAAGCCCAACCTTTACCCGGTTCGTGTAAGGGCTGATCATCGAGTATATATGATATTAACTCTGCGGGTTTCCAAACTTTGTCCGGATTTGCTATCAGGTCATCAATAAATTTTTCCTTAAACTCATACCTCTCCAAACCACCGGTATGGCTCATGATCATTCTTACAGTCATTTCATCATGATTCGGAACGCGTTTAAACCACTCTTCATTTTCAAAATATTTGCTTATTTTTGTATCAAGATCAAGCTTTCCTTCATCGACAAGCTGCAGTGCAACTGCTGAGGCAAATGTTTTTCCGGTACTCCCGGTAAACATTATGTCTTGTGGTTTCATTTTAATTTCTTTTTCCAGGTCAGACAATCCGGTGGCAAATTCAAATTTTTTCCCGTCATTTAATACAATTGCAAAAGTTGCACCGGGAAAACCGGCAGCAGTTCTTATTGAGTCAAGCTTAACCTGGATATCATTTTTGAATGTTGTTTCACTATATTTGTCCTGCGCTGTTACATGAACAAAAAGAATTGAGATTAAAACTAATGGAAGAAACTTCTTGAAAAAAGATCCTTTTTTCATAATTCGTTATCCTTTTGTTTATATTCATTGTCTGGTTTTTCATTAAAATATAAGAGTACTATTAATAAAAAACTCAATATTAATTAGTATTACGTGATTCCA
This sequence comes from Candidatus Zhuqueibacterota bacterium, assembly GCA_042570605.1. Lineage (GTDB taxonomy): Bacteria > SM23-31 > SM23-31 > JBHPGK01 > JBHPGK01 > JBHPGK01. The sequence goes on along the minus strand of JBHPGK010000046.1, from coordinate 13,316 downwards.
ATAATTTGGTTTACAATTATTTAAAAATTATAGTTTCTATTAATGTCAGCAGATCATTAATGTCCGGTTAAAAAATAAAAAAATAATTTTCATACATCATGACACTGGATTCCAGCCTTCGCTGGAATGACACAACATCAATAATAACAATAAGATAAGAATTGTCATTCCAGCGAAGGCTGGAATCCAGATCTTTTTTTTATTTAAAAGTTGATTATGGTTTTTCAAATTCAATCTATATTTTAAATAATTCGGTATAAGTTATGTTAAAACAAAATATTGCATATTGTCGTCTTCCAGTTTTACCGGACACTATTGAACTACAATCAGAATATTTCACGCTGCTAATCAAAAAATTTAAACAAAACTATAAAATAACACAAGATTTTTCGTGAATCTGAGTTTATAATGCTGGATAAAAATCAATTAATCTGTGATACGCCTATTAATTTTGAGAAAATCCTTTTCATTAAATAACAAATTCAAATAAAATGATCATTTAAACAATGAACCACGATGGCTAAGAATACGTGTCAAAAATATAGAATTGGAAATTAAATGTTAAATTTAGTATATTGAGACAATAATGTTGGGGAAATTATTGTGAAACATATCACAAACTTTCCCTGCGATCAACGGAAACAGCGGTATTTGATTTGTTAAGTTTATTTTTTATACAAATATCTCTGTTTTTTAAATCTTGTGTCAAATCAGGAGTTCAAATATGAAGATACTGGTATTGAACTGCGGAAGCTCTTCAGTCAAATTTCAACTGATAGATTCAAAGGATGATAATGTTATTGCAAAAGGAATTGTTGAAAAGATAGGAACCAGCAGTGCCGTTTTAAGGTACAGGTCTTTTGATAAGAACGAAATCAGGGAAGTTCTCGAGGTAAATAATCATGAATATGCAATAAAACTGGCGTTAAATACACTTACTGATAAAAACAGGGGTGTTATCAAAAATGTGAATGAGATCTCTGCCATTGGGCACAGGGTTGTTCACGGCGGGGAGAGTTTTTCCGGTTCAGTAATAATAACAGATGAAGTTGTTAAAGAAATGGAGAATTGTTCAATTTTTGCGCCTCTTCACAATCCGGCAAACCTTAAGGGTATAGAAGCCTGTACTTCAATTATTCCGGGTGTTGATCAAGTGGGCGTATTTGACACGGCTTTCCATCAGCAAATACCCCAGAAAGCCTTTCTTTACGGACTTCCATATGCAATTTATGAAAAACATAAGATCAGGAGATACGGTTTTCACGGCACTTCTCACTGGTATGTCTCCAAAAAGGCTGCACAGATATTGAACAGCGATTATAATAATCTTAAAGTAATAACCTGCCATCTTGGAAATGGAGCAAGTATTGCCGCCGTTAAGAATGGAGTATCCATTGACACCAGTATGGGTTTTACGCCATTAGAAGGGCTTATAATGGGGACAAGATGCGGTGATATCGATCCTGCTATTATCCCATACCTAATGGATAAAGAAAGTCTATCCTCCAAGGAAATAAATAATCTAATGAATAAATCAAGCGGGCTTAAGGGAATATCCAAAACCAGCAACGACATGCGGGAGATAGAAGAGGAAGCAGAAAGCGGAAGCGAACTGCATCAGCTCGCTCTGGAGATATTCTGCTATAGGATAAAAAAATATATCGGTTCTTATTCCGCAGCACTCGGCGGGCTCGATGCTGTTGTATTTACAGGCGGGATCGGGGAAAACTCTCCGCTTGTCAGGGAAAAGGTATGTGAAGGTCTTGATTTTTTGGGTATAGTTCTTGATAAGGGTAAAAACAGTAAAAATGAAACGTCTTTGAGTACCGGGAATACAAGTATACTTGTTATACCTACTAATGAGGAACTTGCAATTGCGCATGAGACCGACAGAGTTCTCAAAGAAAAGCATGAGAGAGAGTTAAAAGAAAAAGAGGATTTGAAAATAACGAAGGAACTATCAGGACTTACTGAATCCGATAAAGCGAAAATTGCCATAATCTGGGCTGAACACAAAAAACTCTCTAATGAAAAACTTCTGGAGATCATAAAGAAGGATATCGGCTCCAAGCTGAGTGCTGATTCGTTTGAGAGGCTTTTGAAATTGATGGGGCTCTCTTAGAATTTGAATATGAAAGAAAGGACATAGATCATGAAGAATATAACAAAACAGGAAAGCGGCTGGGTGCTTGCAAGAGTCTGGCTGGATGCAATGGAAAAGGCTTTCAGGGATTTTCACGGCAGCAGACCGAGGATGTATACATACCGTGCGTATGAACATGCAACCGAAGCATGGTTGAGAATACTTGAAAATGAATACGGTTTTAAAGCAAAAAAAGCTGCAACAATAAGGGGTGCAATTGAAAACTATGTTGAAATTGGTATAAAAGGAGGGCTGTTCGAAGATGCAAGCCAGTTTGAGTTGAAAGAAATTTCTCCTTTCAGGGTCGAAGTAAAAGTTTTTAAGTGTCCTTATTTTGATTCATGCAAAGACCTTATCGAGGAAGGTGTCCCTGTAACGAATTTAACATGTGCCCGGATTGGCTGTTTTTCAGCGGCAGTAAAACTTCTTGCTAATATCGACTGCCTGTATGATATGGACTCAATTCATATCGATGAGGGCTGCCATGGGGTCATAATTAAAAAATAAACAAGGAAATGATCATGTCTGATAATCCCGTAAAATTAAGAAGGGTTCTTCAAAAAGCCGACGACTGGAGGGAAAGGCGGAGGGCAGCACGGCTTTTAAGAAAGGATAAATCTTCAGATACCGTTAAAGCTCTTTTAAAAGCCGTTGATGATATAGATAATGATGTAGTTCATGCTGCAATTATTTCTTTGACAAGTATGGACAATCAAGACCTGTTGAATATAATTGATAAACCTAAAATACTGGAATCGGATAATCCCTCGATCAGGTGGGCGGCTGCAAATGCGTTCGGAAAACTTGGCAACTCCAAGCATTTTGAGTTTCTTTCCGGGCTTGTGGACGATCCGGACTGGACTGTTAGAAACGAGGCGATCTCGGCAATTGAAAATATTATTATTCTTCTCGGAAAGGACTGCAGCAGTGATAATTTGAAAATTCTTATCAGGATGCTTCATATTGACCATCCTTCGCTTCATGATAAAGTTGTGGACACTATTATACTCTACGGTACAACTGCATTGTACCCACTGACTGAAGCTTTAAATGCAAAAAATGAGCTGGTGATAAAAGGAATTGTCAGGGCTCTCGGGGGTATCGGCGATATTCACAGTGCAAAATATCTTATTCCCTTTGCTTCTGATGAATCCGCTGATATAAGGAAAGAGGTCGTTAATGCACTTGGCAGGGTTGGAAAATACGCTGAGGGTTCGGATACATGTACAGCAATTAATACTCTTGTAGAAAGGCTCGGAGACGGTAATAAAGATGTGGTAAATTCGGCAATTAATGCTCTCGTATTTTTGAAAGATGATCCGGTGCTCTCCCCTATTCTATTTGACGGGCTTAACAATATTTACAATATAGCTATCAAGAAAAACATATTTGTTATAATGGGGAGACTCAAACTCCCCGAAATGAAAATTCCCATCCTCCACAACCTTGGCAACACATACTATCTGGTCAGGAAAGCCGCGGTAAAAGCTGTCGCCGAGTACGGAGAGGAAATACGGATATATGTTAATGAAGTACTTACTTTAAATGAAACACCCATTGAACCTCTTGTTGCTGAAGCATTACAGACCGAAAATGTCAGGAGAAGGATCAGGGCTATAAAATCTCTGGGGCAGTTAAAGAATCCACTAGCTTTAGATACGTTACTGAAACTTGAGCAGGATGAGATTGAAGATGTTTCCAGTGCAGCCGAAGAAGCCCTGTTTTTTGTCAGGGATGCAGTACGGGCACGTGCAAATGCGGCGTTTGTACTCGGTGAGCTTGGCGGCGAGAAATCCATACATATCCTGTCGGATGCTCTTGCAGACGAGAGCTCGGAAGTCAGGTGGTCGGTTATAGTTGCTTTAAGGAAAATACGCAGCAGTAAGGTGGTTAAAAAGCTTGCAGATGTAATTTTAGCAGATAAGGTTTCCCATGTCAGAGGGGCAGCCGTAGAGGCATTGGGCGGGATCGGTGTGTTTACTCCGGAAATAAAAAAAGTGCTTCTAAAAGCTTTAAAGGATGAGATCCGGTCTGTTCGGGCTACTGCAGCACGAATTTTAGGCAGAATACCCGATGACGATGTAATAGATGCGCTTATTGAGACTTTTAAGGACCAGTTCGCAAGTGTCAGGACGAATGCACTGAATGCTCTTTATAATATCGGCGAAAAAGTAATTCCGAAAGTTAAGAAAGAGCTTAAAACAACAGAAATTAAGTATGTTAAGCTTAATTGTCTGATTCTCCTCGGAGTACTAAAGGTCGAAGAGATAGTCCCTGAACTTAAAGAGATACTCAAAAATGAGAAGGATAAAGAAGTAGCGGATTATCTTAAAGCAATAATAGAACTTCTCCGTAAAAAAGCCGGCGATAAGGCAATATTTGAAAAACTGCTGGCATAAAATCAATGCAAAAGTTTCTGCCAGAGGCAGATCCGCCTCAGGCGAAAAAAATCAAATATCAAAATTACATATTAAAAATCAAAATCTATTATTTTACATTGTCTCTTAATCAAGAAAACTTTTATTTCTCTTGAGTCTTCTAACAAATTTCTATTGTTTTTCTCTGTGTCTCCGTGGTTTACTTTTTCATTTTACATTTTGATCTGTAGTTTTGCATTTTGATTTTTGCATTTTGATATTTATTCTGTTATTGGAGTAACTTCACTTGATTAAGAATTAATACCTTTCAAGATATTAAACATCGCTCGCAGGTATTACCTGGTTTTTGTTAATGTCCCTTCAAGGATGTTTAAACTGCTTCCTCCGCTGATAACGTATATTTTGTTGTTCGCAGAAGTTATACCTGCCAGCCGCATCTTATTAGGCAGCTGTGTCACGGTGCCCCATTTGTCCACGGCAGTGTCGTATACAAACAATTTATAGAACGGAATTCCCTCCCTGATACCAAATACAACGATCTTATCGGCAATAACAGCGTAATTCATCATATGGAGTTTTTCCGGCATTCTTTTCCCTTTTTCCCATTTATCTGAAGCAGGATCATATATTTCCACATGCGGCGGCTCAGACCTTGATCCAATTCCCCCAATGACATATATTTTCCCATTAACGCCAGCCACAGCCGGACTGTCTCTCGGGATAGGGAGCGGAGCTTTTTCTTCCCATGTATCTGTTTCGGTGTCGTAAACTTCATTTTTGGCAGACGGTGGACCAAATGTATTTCTCTGCTCGGGGGCTTCGAATCCCCCTATGATGTATATTTTTCCGCCAATTACCGCTGCACAGTCATTAAGATGCTGCCTGCCTGTCGGCATTGGAACGAGCGATTCCCAACTATCAGTTTCAGGATCGTACCGTTCATTTGTATCTTTGTACATATTTCCGCCGATGGCATAGACCTTACCACCTACTACCGCGGCGGCCAAATTCGCCCTCCCGGTCAGCATATCGGTTTTTCTTTCCCATTTGTCGTCTTCAATATTATATTGGAATACAAACTTTCCGCTTTGAACATTTTCCGCTCTTCCTCCGATAGTATAAATCCTGCTGCCTACAGCGGCTGCTGAATTGTTGGAAATATTAAAAGGCAGTTTTGCCTTCTCCTTCCAAATTATTGTGTAATCGGGAGATTCCTGTGCAGACAGATGTGGCGAATTTAATAAAATAATATGGATCAATAATGTAATACTTTTTGCTAACATAGGTGCGCTCCATGAACGGGTTGATTTTTTTTATAGAATTAAACTCATTACTGTCCGGTTAATTTTAATATTGAGATTCTTCGCTGCGCTCCCCGCTTACTTCGGGACAGGCAGAATGACGAAAAAGCTCAAGTCCAACAGCGTCATTCTGATCCCGGTAAACCGGGAGAAGTGAAGAATCTCATTATTCAATCTGAAATTGTTTAATCTTTATTAACATATTATATTGAAACAAATTAATTTCTAAATATAATTTTTACTGGACAGTAATAAATTTAACTAAAAAATGAAAAAAGTGAAAATAAATGTGATAAATGGGTGCTTTTTTGTTTTAAGTGAACGGGATATTGGGATCATTAGAATTAAGAATTGAACCGATGAGACGCGGAGGCACAGAGAAAACGTTAATAATTTTGTTTGAAAAACTGCTGGAGTGAATCCAAACCTAACAGGTTTCCAAAACCTGTTAGGTTTTTATCTAAGATGGTGTATTTGGAAACAAAGAGGAGAATTCAAATTCTCCTCTATTCTTGTTTCACAATCAGGTTTGTTTCTAAAGACGACATTGAGAAATATCGGTCTTTACATCATTTGACTGTTTTGCCGATAGGGGGATCCACTTCTGGAGGAGCCCCTCTGCGAGAAAACAAGCGTTTTACTTTCGATTTTTCCACTTCCTGAATCCTTCCGTAAGCACTGAAACAATAAGAACAAAGAGAAATAAAACAAGTGCGAGGCTTAAATATTTGCTGTCGTTAAGGTACTTGAAAAAGAGGTAAAACAGCCCGGCAAGTGTTGTAGGGATTAGAAAAACGAGCGGCAGAATAATATGAGTGTAAAAGCTGAACGTCTTTTTCCCTTTATGGTTGACCAGAAGAATTATAAACGGGGTGATCAGTATCATCAAACCGCCGAGTACAAGCCCGTTCCAGAGTTCTATGAACGGGACATATTTATACAGTAAAAAACCTGCCCCTGCAACAAATATGCTCGATGTAAGATTATGCTTTAAACCTGTGTTTTTTCCGAGTTCCTGTACGACGTAACGACCTGTACGGGCAAATGAATCCAGGGTTGTAAGCGTGAGTGCTGTTAAAGCCAGCGCCCCGGTCGTAATACCGAACATTTTAGAGATGCCTAAGAAAGACATCGCATTCCCCAGCCCGTTTGAGAACAGTTCACTGATAGCGCCGCTGGTAAGTCCCGTTTTTATAAAATCGGTGTATGAAAAAGCCGTAATTATCAATGAAGCGGAAAGTACCGCCATAACGGTCTCGCCCAGCATACCGCCGTATGCAACCGGGTAGGCATCGGACTCTTTTGTTAGCTGTTTTGATGTTGTCCCTGATGAGATCAGTGCGTGCCATCCCGATGCCGCACCGCAGGAGATCGTAACGAAAAGCATTGGCCAAAGCGGACCCCGGATATCGGAGAAATATGAATGAAAAAACGGCATTTTTATTGACGGATGACCTATTATCAGACCGATAAGCCCCAGTATCAACCCGACGGCAAGAATTGTAAAATTGAGGTAATCCCTCGGTTGGAGAAGTATCCACACCGGGATGTAAATGGCGATAAAAGTATAAACCAGGAAAAAATATGACCAGAATTCAGCGGATGCCTCAACCGGGTATTTAATACCAATCCAGATAAATGATACCGTAATCAATACTCCTGTTAATGTTGTCAGGGTAAGATTTATTCCCTTTTTCAGCATTACACCGCACAGCATAGCAACAGGTATCAGTATCAGCGTCGGAAAAACGGCTGTCGGTGTTCTTGCAAGTGTACTGACAATGATAGAGAGGAAAATCGCATAAACAAGGATTCCTCCGAACGCCAGTACCAGGCTGACCATAACTCCGGAAAAGTTCCCGAGTTCAGCTCTCACCACTTCGCCCATCGATTTCCCGTTGTGGCGGACCGAGAGCATTAAAGCGTAATAATCATGCACCCCGCCTATAAACAGTACACCCAGTACCATCCACAACACAGCCGGTCCCCAGCCCCAAATCAGCCCGACTATCGATGCGATTATCGGGCTTGTGCCGGCGATCGACATGAAATGATGCCCGAATAGCACCGGTTTTCTGGTCGGGACATAGTCCTTGTTATCGTTTATTTTCACAGCAGGGGTACTTACCGAATCATCCGGATTTATATTTGAAGTGATACTTCTTTGAAGATATTTGAATCCAACCAGAAGCGCCGAATACCCGGCAGCAAACAGGGGAATTATGTTCATATAGCTTTCTCCGGTATGTTATACAGAAAATAATAAAAATATACGGTTTATTCAAATGTAAATGTGCAATTTTATGTGAGGTTTGATACTAAAGGCAAAAAAAAGGACATAATTCCCCACACCTATCCACACCTGGATTCCATCCGGTTTGTATGTATTTCAACTCGTTATTAAAAGAATTTATAGCCCTAAAGTGTCATCCGCGCGAAAGTGCGTGTTTCCCAACTGGTATTTTACAAAAAACAAATAAAATACTCTCATTATCCTCCAGAGGCGGATCCCGCACTGGCGGGACGTGGGAGTCTGATTCCTCATAGTTGGATTTACTTGATGTTAAATTGACAATAAACCTACCACAGAGATGTCATTACGAGCGAAGCGTCGTAATCTGCCGATTTTTGGGATTTGTTTTAGTGGTAGTAGATTGCGATCCCGAGCACTCGGGACTCGCAATGACATCTTTGATACAGCTTTTATAAAAAATGAGTCGAGCCACACACGCGAAAGCGGGGATCTCATCATTAAGTATCTTTTATACCCTGAGATTCCCATTTTCACCACCGCCTTTGGCGGGACACGGTGGGAATGACTCTGGTTGTTGTTATTCCTCAATGCCCGGGGTGGACGACGTTGTAATCCATAAGTTACAAAGTACAAAACATATGTTAATATACAGCAAATTACTATATTTGTTTTATGGTGTTATGGTAAAGACGCCGATCCCTCCGGGCACTCGGGGGTGGCTGTGTTTCTATATTAAAAAATGAACTCTAAATAACGATATATCTTCACGGTTCCACGAAATCATGCTCCCGAAAAAATTCAAAAACCGCATCTTTAAATAAAATCCTTGTTTTGAAACGATTTTTTTTTAAAATTTAGTTTCACATGACAAAAAGCCCGTTCACAGAAAAACTTTTCGAGTACCGCTCTACTGAGAAAAAGAAACTTGTTCTCTCATTGGTGATCACCACGGTCGTGATGTTCGTTGAGGTTATCGGCGGGATATTAACGGGCAGTATTGCGCTTGTTAGCGATGCCGGGCATATGTTCACTCACTCTTTTGCCATTACGATTAGCCTTATTGCAATTATTATCGCTAAAAAACCTCCGTGCCATCACAGGACGTTCGGGCTTTACCGGGCTGAGATCCTCGCGGCATTCATTAACGGGCTGTTCCTGTTGGCAGTAGCAGGTCTGATAATCTATGAGTCAATATTAAGGATAATCGAACCTGAAGAGATATTGAGCCTGTATATGCTGGTAATTGCATTTATCGGCCTGGCGGTCAATTTGGTGAGCATACTTATCCTGCACGGCAGCCATAAAGGCGACCTGAACATAAAAAGCGTTTTTTACCATATGATCGCCGATGCCGTTTCCTCGATCGGGATCATAATCGCCGCTGTAATAATTTACTTTACCGGCTGGAATATCCTTGACCCGGTTGTGAGTATAGGTATTTCACTTGTGATTCTCCAGTGGTCGTACGGCGTTTTAAAAGATTCGGCACGGATACTGCTTGAAATGGCGCCGCCCGGTGTTTCCAGCGAGGCAATTGCTGATGATATTAAGAAAACCTTCCCGGGTATAAAGGAAGTTGACCGCATTCATCTATGGACGATAACTGCAGATATGCTGGTTTTTTCAGCGCATGTTACTTTAGATGAGAACATCAAAGGGCAAAACAGAAGAAAAATGCTTGACGATATAGATAATCTTCTTTCAGAAAAGTACAATATCATCGAATCCACAATTCAGCTCTGCTGTTAGAGAAAAGGATCAAAAAGGCTTGGATATGTCAAAACAGTATATAATAGTCCCCGTAGACGGGGCGACGAACATAAAGCTGGAAGTCCTCGACTTTGAAACACTGGCTACGGTCTATTCCAAAACCACAGACACGCCTGTAACCACATATAACGGTTTGAACTACAACTGTACCGGCGAAGAATTCGAATGGTTCGATAAGATTATAAATGAAATGCCTGATGAATTAAAGAACACTTCGGTTATAGCTCCTGTTTCAAGAGGTGCATCCGGCGGGCTGATAGGGAAGGACAATTCTCTCTGCGAAGAATCCGGAAAAGGTCTTACTCTTGCCTATACCCAGAGGTATTCCGAAGAAACAGAGCGGCGGTTCGTCGAAATGGCGGGTTCCGAAAAAGAATTCTATCTCGAGACGGGTTCGGTGAGGGCGCTTCCCGGGAGCCTGACCCTGATAAAAAGGTTTATTTTTGAGGAGATAGAAAGACCGGAAACACTGGATAAAGCGGCGGCATTCGGGACTTACCCTATCCTGATGACCGGGCATTTCCTGAATGACAATTACTTGAATGCGGTTCTGACTGCAGGGAATGAACACAGCTACTGGATGTGCCATGCAGGCGCAAGGAATATTAATCAAAAACCGGGTACACTGAGTACACTTGCAGAAAAAATCGAATCTTTTAAAAGGCTTGTTCCGGGAAAATTGACAGTATGCTACAATTTCATTGGTAAAATGCCTGCGGAAATGTCTAAGCGCCTCGGGCTGAGCGGAACAATTTATGTAAATCCGGGCGGGCACGATACATGCCTGTCTCATATCCCGATCATGTCCACGTTTTACAGTGCGTTCCAGGAGAAAGCCGGAAAACCGGTCATCCAGATCGATGCAGGAACCTGGACAATGACCGCACAGATCGGCGGGACAGCCTCACTGCATCAAGACGGGTATCTGAAGGATATTATTGTACAGGGTACTGTCGACGGTGAACCTGTAGTAACTGGGAAATACGCAGGCGGAAGCGACTTTAAGTATGTGAAAACAATGGTTGAAAAACGGGGATCGGAATTTAAAGCCGAAGATGAAACTCAGGCTCTGAAAGAGCTGCTTTCGGAAAAAAATATTTTTATAATGCCGAATATCAATCCGGATAATCACGGTACGGGACCTTTCCCGGAAATTAAAGGAAAGATAATAGGTGAAACTGAGCTTTTTAAGAATCCCGCCAATGCTTATATTGCTGCAAATCTGACAGCCGCAATTTCAACTGTTTACCAGCTTGATGAGATATCGAAGGATAAAAATATTCCGCTGGTTATCACAGCCGGAGCATCGAAAGATGAAACTTTTTGCAGGATTATCGCCTCACTGACAGGCAGGGATACATTCACAATGCTCGATAAGGACAATAATGCCGTTACCGAGACAACAACACTTGGAGCCGCTGTTGCGGGAAAAGCATCGGTACTGGGTATTCATCCGTATGAGGTTAACATGAATTCCCTGGGGATAAAATATAAAAAAGTGATACCTTTTAGTGAGGATATTATAAGTTTATTACAAGAATACCGTTCTGAATATTTTGGTAAGATTAAAGAGAATGGAAGACTTTGATCTCTTATAAAAGTCTAAATCAAAAATCAAAATGTAAAATGCAAAACGACAATTAAAAATGTAAAAATCAATAAAACTGTAACTGCTTAAACATTTTAGATTTTAATATGTGATTTTTATATTTTCTGCCAGAGGCAGATCCGCCTCTGGCGGAATTTTTTGATTTTTTATATAACATTCTACATAATTTCGCCAGGATTCTGATTAATATTTGACGGAGGTTTTATGCCCCACAATAATTATGATAAATTGATAAACAAGGGCCTTGATTATTTGAAAACCGCGTTCGGCGAGGAGGAAGTTGAGAATGCCGTTAAACTGACCGGGAAATTTCAGGTAGAGGTACCTGCGTGGCAGGTATGGGAAGGTTTTGGAGGCGGCGGCAGGTTTGAAGGCGGGGGAACAGGCGGCGCTGCACGTAATATCAGGGAAATTGCAGGTGATACTGGTCTGATCCATAAATTAACCGGTTCAGCCCCGGCTGTAGGGTTTCACATTCTCTGGTTCTTTTCTAAAGACGGGATATCAGGCGATTATGAAACTGCGGAAAAGACCGCTGCCGAGCTGAAAGATTTTGCTCTCAGGATAGGTTCGATAAGTCCGACACTGTTTCTTGCGGGATCAGAGGACGGCAGTTTTTCCGCTCCCAATACTAAAACCAGGGATATATTTATAAACCAGGCGGTCCTCGGAGCAAAAATTGCGTCCGAACTTGGTGAAGGACTTCTCACTTTCTGGTTTCCAGATGGTACTAATTATCCCGGTCAGAGGGAACTTCAGGACAAGATCAGACTTTTAAAAGATTCGGTTATGGAATTCTGGAGTAGAGTACCTGCTGAAAATAAAAAGAATCTGGAAAAAATATTGTTTGAGTACAAAGTCTTTGAACCGGGTACTTACAGCACAACCGTACCCGACTGGGGAACGGCTGTAATGCTCGCAGACCTTACCGGCGAAAAGGGGGGAGTGCTGGTTGACCTCGGGCATCATCATCACGGCACAAATATAGAGCAGATAGTTGCCAACCTTATCTCGTTCGGAGTAAAGGGCGGGTTTCATTTCAATACAAGATATGCCGCAGATGACGACCATTCCGTGCAGGCGGATTATACTGTCGCCAGGATCTTTCATGAACTTATTAAGGGTGATGTGATATTTAACCGTGATAAAAGCAGAAACTGGGCATTTGCTCTTGACCAGATGGCAAGGTCTGAGGAAAGAATTCCCTCGATTCTCAAGTCAATTGATGCGCTGAAACGTTCAATTGCAAAAGCCGCTCTTGTTAATTACAAGACCTTATCATTGCTGCAGAAACAAAAGGACCTTATCTCAGCAAACGCTGAATTTGAAAAAGCTCTGCTTCATGCCGACACAACTCCCATTATTATGGAATCATACCGCAGGATGGGGCTTCATCCGGTACCGCTGACCGCATATAAAGAGAGCGGGTATCAGGAGAAGATAGAAAGAGAAAGAAAGTAAGGAAACGTGATTTGTAAAAAAATCTGTACGATTCCCTTTTAAGTGATGTCAATTAAAGGAAATTAAATTGAAGAAATCACAAAAAAATGCAACATGCTATTCCTACCAGATAAAAAAATTCAAAAGGGATTTAAAAACTTCATTGATTTTTTTTGTTGTTTTTTTGATCATCTTATTTTTATTGCCATATAATTTAGTCAATTCATATTCGGATATTCTTAAACCAATAAAATTTCTGAAAAATTTTGAATTAACCGCATTTGATATTTCAGGTTACTTAAATATGTGGTATGCGTATAGTATTTGTCATTCCCTTTTCCTGTCATTGTATATGTTATTTCTCCCGTTCTGGGCTTGTATTTCTTATATGGTTTATTCAATAACTCTTTTTATTGGGAAT
>JBHPGK010000045.1:0-18892 GCA_042570605.1 Candidatus Zhuqueibacterota bacterium | reverse complement strand
ACCATACATAAATTGGAGGTTTCCCAAAAATGACATCAAGGCGTAACTTTTTGAAGATAACTGCAGCCGGAACTATTGCTGCACCAATCTTATCAACTTTTAACTGCACAAAGAAACATTCATTTCAATCACAAAACAAAGGATTTTCAAGGCTTGATTTAGGGATGGCTTCTTATACTTTCAGAGAATTCAATCTTGATGACACAATAAAAATGACAACAAGGCTTGGGCTAAAGAAAATAGCATTCAAAAGTTTTCATCTTCCCCTTGACAGTTCAAAAGAAGAAATTAAAGCAGTTGCCTCAAAAGTCCGTGATGCAGGGCTTGACCTTTACGGAGCGGGCGTTATCTATATGAAAAATGAGGATGAAGTTAACAATGCTTTTGAATACGTCAAAACAGCCGGAATGCGTGTTATGATCGGTGTCCCGAACCATGAACTCCTTGAAATGGTGGAGAAAAAAGTCCGGGAATACGATATATACCTTGCCATACACAATCACGGTCCGGGGGATAAAATATACCCAAGCCCTGAAAGTGCATATGAAAAGATCAAAGGTATGGACAAGCGGATGGGTTTGTGTCTGGATATAGGTCACACCAAACGGATGGATATTGACCCTTCAGAATGTGCAGAAAAGTTTGCCGACAGGCTGCATGATGTCCATATTAAAGATGTATCTGCAGCGGCAAAAGAAGGCGGAACTGTGGAAATAGGACGCGGAGTAATTGATATACCTAAATTTTTGCGAACACTTCTGAAAATAAATTATTCGGGAGCTGTTTCTTTTGAATTTGAAAAGGACGGTAAGGATCCCCTTCCCGGTGTTGCTGAATCAGTCGGTTATGTAAAAGGTGTATTATCCGTGATTTAAAAATGCTTTTGCAGTAAAATCACTGGAGATAATTTTATGACTAAACACAAAAAGGCTGTTGTTTATGCAGTTTCTCTGTTTTTAATAATATCATTCTCCTGTTCGCGAAAACAAGGTTTTAAATTCAGCGGATCAACCGGAGAAGTAAGTATTATCACGCTCGATCCAGGTCACTTTCATGCAGCTCTTGTACAAAAAGTTATGTATGACCAGGTATCCCCTATCGTTAATATTTTTGCTCCGGAAGGACCGGACTTAGCCGACCATCTCAGCCGCATTAACGGTTTTAATAATAGTACCGATAATCCGACCAACTGGACATCCAATATTTATGCTAATTTTGACTATTTCGAAAAAATGATAAAAAAGAAACCGGGTAACGTTGTTGTTATTTCAGGAAATAACCTGAAAAAAACCGATTATATCAAAACCTCGGTTGATGCCGGACTGAATGTACTTGCTGATAAACCCATGTGTATAAATAAGGAGGGATTTGATCTGCTTAAAGAAGCCTTCATTACGGCTGAGAAAAATAACTGCCTTTTGTATGATATAATGACCGAACGGTATGAGATCACAACAATTCTCCAGAAAATACTTGCAAATACTCCGGATATCTTTGGGTCTTTTCAAAAAGGAACACCTGAAGATCCGGCAGTAATTAAAGAGAGTGTTCATCACTTTTTCAAATATGTATCCGGTAATCCGATAAAAAGACCTGCATGGTATTTTGATACTGACCAGCAGGGAGAAGGAATTGTAGATGTTACAACACATCTTGTTGATCTTATACAATGGGCATGTTTCCCAGAAGAAATAATCGATTATCAAAATGACGTTAAAATGATAAGTGCCCGGCATTCGCCGACACTAATTAGAAAAGAACAGTTTGAAAAAGTGACCGGTTTATCAGATTTTCCACCCTTCTTAAGAACGAACCTGAATGAGAATGGACAGTTGCCTGTATATTCCAATGGAGAAATGGTATATACACTAAAAGATATTCATGCAAAAGTTTCTGTAATATGGAATTTTCAGGCTCCACAAGGCACTGGAGATACCCATTTTTCTATTATGCGGGGAACGAAATCTGAAATAATTATTCGCCAGGGTGAGGAACAGAAATACCGCCCTGAATTATTTATCAAAATTCTTGATGCATATGATAGCACTGTTGAGTCATTCTTACAGGAAACTGTAAAAAATCTTTCAGACGACTATCCGGGTCTTAAACTGGAAAAAGCAGGAAATGAATGGCATGTTGTGATACCTGATAAATTCAGGATCGGCCATGAAGCCCATTTTGGACAGGTTACAAAGAAATATCTTCAATTCCTCATTGATGGTAAACTTCCGGATTGGGAAGTTCCGAATATGATCGCAAAATATTATACAACTACTTCTGCGCTGGAAATGGCTTTAAGGAGTAATTAATTATATTTTTAACCTTTGTAGACCATATTTATATTGAATAATAAATAGCAATTTAAATAAAATTTTCGGAGGAAATATGGAGAGTAAAAAAGAACTTTCGCGCAGAGAGTTTTTAAACAAAGGCGCCAAAACCACCGCAGGAATCGTAATGGGAGGAACTGCAATGAATACTGCCAAAGCAAAAAACATTCTCGGAGCAAATGACCGGATCAATATGGCAGTGATAGGAATCAGAAGCAGGGGTTCCGAACATTACCGCAGATGGGCTAATATACCCAATGTCCAGGTAAAAACATTATGCGACGTGGATGAAAAACTCTTCCCGAAACGAGTAAAGGAACTTGAAGAACTTCAGGGAAAGAAACCGAAAACCGAAGTTGACCTGAGAAAAGTCTTTGATGATAAGGATATAGACGCTGTTTCAATCGCGACAGTTGACCACTGGCATGCACTGGCAGCAATTTGGGCTTGCCAGGCAGGAAAACATGTATATGTTGAAAAACCTTCTTCACATAATATCTGGGAAGGCAGAAAAATGGTCGAAGCTGCCAGAAAATACAACAGGATTGTGAGTGTGGGGATGCAGAACCGCAGTATCACTTCTGTAAGAAAAGCGATACAGTTCCTCCATGAAGGAAAGCTTGGTGATGTTTACATGGCAAAAGGTCTCTGCTTTAAACCAAGAGACTCAATAGGCAGAAAACCTGATGGTCCGGTTCCTGAAGGTCTTCATTATGACCTCTGGCTTGGTCCGGCTGCCTGGCGGCCCTTTAATCCTAATTATGTACACTACAACTGGCACTGGTTCTGGGATTTCGGGTGTGCTGATATCGGAAATCAGGGTCCTCATCAGATGGATATTGCACGATGGGGTATGAATAAAAAAGTACATCCAACAAAGATACATTGTTCCGGTGGATACTATGCATTTGATTCAGACCAGGAAACACCTAATACACAATTTGCCACTTACGAATATGATGACGGTAAAATAATCCAGTTTGAGGTTAGAGGTTTGTATACTAATGATGAGAACGGAATAAAGATCGGCAACCTCTTTTATGGTTCAGAAGGCTGGATGCATTTAAACGGCAGCAGTTGGAAGACATATTTCGGAAGAAAAAATGAACCCGGTCCAGCTTACTCAGGAGAAGAGGAAGCGGCAGATCCGTCTAATCTTGCAGGTGCTGGCGGAACAGGTCATTTCGGAAATTTTATTCAGGCAGTTCGCTCAAATGATCTAATGAAATGTACAGCAGATGTGCTTGAAGGACATATGTCTACATCTATGTGTCATCTGGCAAATATTTCTAACCGGCTTGGACATCAATTGACTTTTGACTCTCATTCTGAAAAATTTGTAAACGACCATATTGCCAATGAATATTTGACACGAGATTACAGGTCACCGTATGTTATTCCTGATAAAGTATAACTTTAATTTTATTATCTACCCTGTTATTTTGGTATTAGTTACGAGGTGTTCTTTATGAGTGGTTTAAACAAAGATAAAAACAGCAAAATCTCACGGAGAAAATTTATGGAATTATCTGCTGCTGCGGGTGCAGGAGCTTTATTTGCGCAAAGTCCTGCTGTAAAAGCTGTAGAAAAAAGTAACAGAAAAAGATATGTAATTGTAGGCACCGGATCCCGCTCCAGAATGTATCAGAATGCAATACTTCAGGATTATTCGGAATATGCAGAACTGGTCGGATTCTGTGATGTAAACGAAGGCAGGCTGAAACTTGCTCAGGACTGGGCTGCAGATGCAGCAGGTAAAAAACTTCCTGTTTATGACGCTGTGGATTTTAATAAAATGATATCCGGCACAAAACCTGATAAAGTCATTGTTACAACTGTTGATGGTTTCCATCATGAGTACATAATAAAAGGTATGGAACTCGGATGTGATATTATTACAGAGAAACCGATGACAATAGATGCGGAAAAATGTCAAAAGATCATAGATACACAGAAAAAAACCGGGAAAAAATGTACAGTTACATTTAACTACCGCTACTCCCCTCCCCGCACACAGATAAAAGACCTGCTTATGAGCGGTGTGATCGGTGAAGTGCTTTCTGTGGATTTTCACTGGATGCTCAATACTCATCACGGCGCAGATTATTTTCGGCGCTGGCACAGCCAAAAGAAATTTTCTGGCGGACTGATGGTTCATAAAGCTACACACCATTTCGATCTGGTCAACTGGTGGTTGTCTGCTGTTCCTGTTGCAGTGTTTGCAACAGGCAAACGTGAATTCTATACACCTGAAATGGTAAAGAGATTCGGATTAAAAAGTCATTACGAGAGATGTTTTACATGTCCGGAAAAGGAAAAATGCGGTTTTGAACTTGATCTTGAAAAAAACGAGTCCTTAAAGCGGCTCTATCTGGACAATGAAAAATATGACGGTTATTTCAGGGACAAATGTGTATTCCGAACTGGTATAGACATTGAAGACACTATGAATGTTCTGGTCAAATACGATAATAACATAACACTTTGCTATTCTCTGAATGCATTCAATTCATGGGAAGGTTACCAGATCGTTTTTAACGGCACTAAGGGAAGGCTGGAACATAAAGTCGAGGAACAAATATACATCAGCGGCACTGATACTGTACAGGGCGGTTTAAAAAGCGGCGGGATTTCCAATGTTATTATCCCTCTGCGAGGTCCCGGATACTCTGTTGATCCATGGACAGGTGAAGGGGGTCACGGGGGCGGAGATAATATCCTTCTGGATGATATATTTCTCCCTGAAAAGAAAAAGGACAAATATTTACGGGCTGCCGATTACCGGTCGGGAGCATATTCTATTCTCATAGGAGCGGCAGCAAACAGATGTTTCGAAACAGGTAATGCTGTAAAAATAGACGACCTCGTACAAAATATCGACTATCCCGACTACCCGGACATGCCTACCGGGAAAGGACCGCTGCCTATGCCGAAGAAGGGATAATATTCATATTTATTTTTGGAGATTTGTTTATGAAGTACTTAAATAACTCTATCCCAAGGCGTGAATTTCTGGAACATGCTGCCGGTATCCCATTATTGACGTCATTAGGAATCCTGAATTTCTCTAACTTTACGGAAAATCAGAATATAAAAAAGAGGATAAAATTGTCTGAAGCCGGTCCGATGATACCTCCGGTTCCGGCTATTTTACTTACAGTTAACGGTAAACCGGGTGATCCCGATGAGATTTCGGTAGTATGGACATTTGTTGTCAACGGAAAACCCCCTCAGATCGGAATAAGTGTTCACGAAGAACATGTAGCATGCGACCTGATAAAAATGCACGGTGATTTCATTCTTAATGTCCCGACAAAAATAATTGTTGAAGCATTTGATAAAGTTGATATGAATTCTAGTAAAGTAGGCGATAAATTTATTTTATCGGGTTTACTCCGGGAAAAAGCGGCAGTAGTCAAAGCTCCTGCAGTAAAGGAATCACCTATTCATATTGAATGCAGGGTATTTAACACAATAGACGTCCCCCCTGTAAGAACAATATTTTTAGCTGATGTTTTAGCAACAACAGTTACTGAAGGTACTTGTGATGAAAACGGACGGCTGATAGTCTCATCTGTTGATTTTTTTGGCATGACCGCAGGCAGTGGAGAGTTTTATACAATGGGAGAAAAGGTAGGACATATTGGCCAAAGTGTCGGCAGGAAGGACATAAAATATTAATTATCATAAACTTGGAATATTAACATGAATAAATATTCTAATACAAGGCGTAATTTTTTGAAAACAGTATCGTTAGGTACTGCCGGATTTGCATTACCGAGCTGGCTGCTTTCATGCAGCAGGTCCAAATCCAGTCCAAATATTCTATTCATTATGACTGATGATCATGCATTTCAGGCTATTTCCAGCTACGGCAGCCGTATAAATAAAACTCCAAATATCGACCGGCTTGCGAATGAAGGTATCCGCTTTGAAAACAGTTTTGTCACAAATTCTATTTGCGCTCCCAGCAGGGCTGTACTTTTAACCGGCAAATACAGCCATTTAAACGGTGTGATCAATAATTCCGTAAAGTTTGACGGGAGCCAGCAGACATTCCCGAAATTATTACAGGCTGCAGGTTATGAGACTGCCCTTTTCGGTAAATGGCATCTTAAAAGCTCACCTACCGGTTTTGATTACTGGAATGTACTGCCTGGTCAGGGGTATTATTACAATCCTGTATTTATCGACATGGGAGAAAGAAAACAGAGGAATGGATATGTAACAGACTTGGTTACGGACGACTGCCTCACCTGGCTTAAAAAAAGGAATTCAAAAAAACCGTTTTGTGCCCTGCTTCATCATAAAGCTCCTCACAGGAACTGGATGCCGCCGCCTGGGAAACTGTACCAATACGAGGATGAGGATATTCCTGTCCCTGAAACATTTTTCGATGATTACTCTACAAGAAGTGATGCGGCTAAACATCAGGAAATGACCATTTCCGGTCATATGAGAATGGCATACGATCTTAAGATGTCCCCGTCTGACAATAAAAACGACCAGAAAAGCTGGGAACGTATCTACAACAGGCTTAATGAGGAGCAAAAGAAAGATTGGGATAAAGCTTACGGACCGCAGAATGAGGCTTTTCTGAAAGAAAAACCGGAAGGAGAAGAACTTGACAAATGGAAATACCAGAGGTATATAAAAGACTATCTCCGGTGTATTGCATCAGTGGACGAAAATGTGGGAAAGGTTCTTGATTATCTTGATGAAAGCGGACTTACCGAAAATACTATTGTCGTTTATACTTCCGATCAGGGCTTTTACCTTGGTGAACACGGCTGGTTTGATAAACGCTTTATGTATGAGGAATCTCTAAGGATGCCTCTTATTATGCGTTTTCCAAGGGAGATCAAACCGCAGATAACTAATAAGGATATGGTACTTAACCTTGATTTTGCACCGACGTTCCTGGATTTTGCGGGAGTAAAAATTCCGGCAGATATGCAGGGCAGATCATTACGTAAAGTCTTACAAGGGAAAACTCCTGCAGACTGGAGGAAAGCCATTTATTATCATTATTTTGAATACCCTGCCGTTCATCAGGTCAAGCGGCATTACGGAATACGTACACAGCGTTTTAAATTAATACATTTTTACTTTGATATTGATGCATGGGAACTGTTTGATCTGCAAAATGACCCGCATGAATTGAATAATGTATACGATAATCCAGATTATGAAGAGGTCATAAAAGAATTAAAAATGGAATTACAGAAACTTCGTGAACAATATGATGATACCGATGAAACCGTCTATCTTCCACAAACAGGTATAAAAACAGCCCACAAAGCTGTAGGATGTACAGTAGCATTAAAAAACCTTTTTTCACCCAAATATACCGGGGGTGGAAAAAATGCCCTGACAGATGGCATCAGGGCACCCGAAAAGTTCGGTGAACCGCCAAACTATAAGCTTTTCCAGGGTTTTGAAGCCGAAAATCTGGATGCTGTAATAGATCTCGGCAAAATAGTAAACATCAATAAAATTTCCGCAGGATTTCTGCATAATCAAAGAGACTGGATATTTTTGCCGGTGAATGTTGAATTTGGTGTTTCAATAGACGGGAAGAATTTTGAACATACAGTTCATAAAGACAATAAAGTATCACTAAATAAGCCTGATATATCAAGGCATGAGTTCTCTTGCAATCTGAATAATATTGAAGCGAGATTTGTTCATATTAAAGCTAAAAATATCAAAACATGCCCGGAATGGCATCCGGGAGCAGGCGGAAAAGCCTGGCTTTTCGCAGATGAGATCATAGTCGAATAAAAAATTTCAAAAATAAAAAATCAAATATTGAATTCAATATTAAGAAACTGAATTACTATAATATTCAAAGGAAAATATGAAAAAACAACCAACTGTATTTCAATCCGTTCTTCCATTGATTACAATTGCATTATTTTTAGGTGTTGGGTATGGAATTTTCCGGCTCAGTGCTGAAATGCTGCTGATCGGGGCGGCATTTGTGTCGGGAATTATTGTAAAAAGGCTGGGCTACACTTACAAGGAAATGGAAGAAGGCATAATAAAAAGTATTTCCAAAGGTATGCCTGCAATGATGATCGTAATAATAGTCGGTACTCTGATTGGCTCCTGGATCGCATCCGGCACAATACCTATGCTGATATTTTACGGACTGAAAATCATATCACCCAAATTTTATCTGGTTACAGCATGTATCGTATGCAGCATTGTATCAGTAGTTACAGGAACATCGTACGGGACTGCCGGAACAGTGGGTGTAGCACTTATCGGAGTAGCTCATGGTTTGAATATTCCCCTGCCTCAGGCAGCAGGTGCTATCGTTGCAGGTTCTTATTTTGGAGATAAACTGTCACCTTTTTCCGACACCACAAACCTGGCTCCAATTGCTGCAAAAAGTAACTTGTTTGATCATATAAAACATATGCTCTGGACTACAACACCTGCATGGCTGATCGGACTTTTGATATATTTTATCATTGGGGGTGGAACAGGAAACCAGGAGACATCACTTCAAATCCAAAACATCTTTACAGGGCTTAGAGATAATTTCAATTTTCATATCATTTTGTTACTTCCACCGTTAATGGTATTCTTTTTCGCAATGAAAAAGAAACCGACAATACCCGGTATGCTGATCTCAGCGTTTACTGCAACTATATTGGGATTAATATTTCAG
Source organism: Candidatus Zhuqueibacterota bacterium (assembly GCA_042570605.1). Classification (GTDB taxonomy): domain Bacteria; phylum SM23-31; class SM23-31; order JBHPGK01; family JBHPGK01; genus JBHPGK01. The sequence goes on along the minus strand of JBHPGK010000045.1, from coordinate 9,883 downwards.
GACATTAGCCTGAAAGACTCTGTTGCGGCTATGGTAACCGGATTTAAATGTAATACGGGATTTGAAGTCCTTGACACCCTTTTGTCCAGAGGTGGAATGATGGATATGATGGGACCAACCCTGATTGCGTTTTGTGCCTTTGCTTTTGCAGGGATCATTCAAAAAGGAGGTATGCTGGACGTTATTTTAGACCAGTTAATGAAATTTGCACGCACAACCGGGCGGCTTGTCGCTTCTACTGTTGCTTCATGTTTAACTGTTGCCGTTATGACAGGCAGTTCCTTTCTGTCAATACTTATCCCGGGTGAGCTTTTTGCACCGGCTTACAAAAAGATGAATCTTGCCGCTAAAAATCTATCGAGAACGACTGAAGATTCCGGTACAGTTGTAATGCCGTTGATCCCATGGAGTATAGCAGGAGTATATATGGCCGGAACATTAAAAGTACCTACAGCCGATTATTTCATGTGGGCTTTTATGTGCTACCTTGGTTTTGTATTTGCCCTCATATATGGATTTACAGGATTTGCAATAGCGCCAAAGATCAGAGAGGACGAAACTACGCCCGGAAGCTGATTTATTTTAATTTTTGATCGACATTTTTTTTTCTTATTGGTATCAATAGTTTTTAATAACAAAAAGATATAAAGTGGAGTAAATATGAAACATAAAATATTGTTTTATGTTATCATAATAGTAAATGGTCTTATTTTATCATGTTCTTTATCTAAAACGGGATCAGATCTTGTTCAGCCTGAAAAATGGTGGCAAGTGCACCCTCGTCCTGTTTATGCTTCTCTTGAAAAAGTCGGGACATTTCAGGAATGGTTTGATGTATATAAACTTGCTGAAGGAACATATGCTATTTATGAACCTAATCAATTTGAAGAAGCTATATGTTATCTTGTTCTGGGATCTGAAAAATGTGTTGTAATCGATGCAGGAAACGGCATCGGCGACCTGAAGGAGTTGATCTCAAACTTTACTGACCTTCCCGTAACCCTGATATTAACACATGAACACTATGACCATATCGGGAGTGCGCATCAATTCAGCGAAATAGCAGTGTTTAATAATAAAACCTGCTTAGAGGTGATAAAAAGAGGCAGAAGTAATCCCTCGCTTCAAAAATATATAGCGAAAGATTACCTTTGGAAACCCCTCCCAAAAAAATTTGATCCCAAATCGTGGCAAATTCCCCCATTATCACCAACTATGCTTTTATCAGAAGGAGATATAATCGATCTTGGTGACCGAAAACTTGAAGTTATTTATACACCGGGGCATTCGCCCGGATCAATATGCCTGCTTGACAAAAAACAAAAGATACTATTTACAGGAGATCACTTCTTTCCGGGTCCATTATATGCTCATACACCTGATGTCAACATAGATAATTATATAGCTTCCAACAAAAAACTGTGTAAAAGAATTAGAGAATTTGACTTCCTGTGTTCAGGACATAATGATCCTTGGGTTAAAAGTGAAGTCCTCTTGCGGGTTGGTGAAGCATTTGATACTATATTTAAAGGAGACGCCAAGTATTCAGAGAATGAAGGATTAAGGCGGTATTATTTTAAACGTTTTGATGTTCTCATACTTTCAGACACTGTAAAACTAAAACAAAAAAAATAGAAGTTTCCTGTTTTCAATTCATAATTACCATTAAAACCGAAAAAATATCTTTTCAAAAACAACCAAATATTTGCCATTTAGCTAAATCAATAGTAAAAAGTGCTTTGTCTTGAAAATTAATTTAATTATCTTATTATCTATCTAATATTTTTAGGATCGAGATGGAAATTAAAATTAAAGAAGTAAATAGTTTAAAAGATCTGAAAAGATTTATAAATTTTCCGTTTAAGTTGTATTCTGAAAACAAATACTGGGTACCACCTCTAATATTTGATGAAATAAAAAATTTACGTGCGGATAAAAATCCTGCGTTTGAATTTTGTAAAGCAAAATACTGGCTTGCATATAAAAACGGAGAAATTGCAGGCAGGATAGCAGGAATTATTAATGAACGCTACATAGAAAAATGGAAAAACAAATACGCAAGGTTTGGTTGGGTTGATTTTATAGATGACAAAACTGTTTCAGATGCATTGTTCAACACTTTTGAAAAATGGGCTGCCGATAACGGTATGACTGCAGTACACGGACCTCTTGGATTTACTGACCTTGATTATGAAGGAATGTTAATTGAAGGGTTTGAAGAACTTGGCACTTTGGCTACTATTTATAACTACCCATATTATCCGGTGCATCTTGAAAACAGGGGGTACATTAAAGATGTTGACTGGGTCGAATACGAAGTAAAAGTTCCGGAAATATTTCCTGAAAAAATCAAAAGAATTGCTGATATTGTTTTAAGAAAATATAAATTACATATTTTAAATATTAAAAAAGCGAAAGACCTGCTGCCCTATGGTAAAGACCTTTTTAATGTTTTAAACAGTGCATATAATGAATTGTACGGTGTTGTGCACCTGACTGAAAAACAGATTGATATGTACATAAAACAGTATTTTAGTTTTATCCGTACTGATTTTGTTCCTGTTATTCTTGATAGAGAAGGTAAAATAGCGGGCTTCGCGATAACTGTGCCTTCCCTTTCGATAGCACTCCAGAAATCAAAGGGTAAGCTATTTCCTTTAGGTTTTCTTCGCATTTTAAGATCGATGAGAAAAAATGACCTTGTTGATTTTTATTTGATCGGGGTGCGCCCTGACCTTCAGGGTAAAGGTATTAACGCCCTGCTGATATTCGAACTTTACAAGACTTATAATAAATACAAGATTTTAAGAGCTGAAACTAATCCTGAACTGGAAGATAACAGAAAAATCCGGGAACAATGGAAATTTTTTGAGAACCGACAGCATAAAAGGAGACGGTGCTTCATAAAGCAGTTAGACAATAATATTTAAATATTTAATAAGGATAAACATTGATTTCAGGACAGAATATCTGGCATATATTCTGGACTTTCCTGTTAACTCTTTCAGGCTTATACCTCATTATTTTAATTATCTTAACGGTTTTTCAATCAAAATTCATTTATTTTCCACAAAGTCAAATATCGGCAACTCCGGATTTTATCGGTATTGAATACGAACAAATCGAATTTAAAGCTACTGATGGAGTAAATTTATCCGGCTGGTTTGTACCTGCTAATAATCATAGAGGAATTATTTTATTTTGTCATGGTAATGCCGGAAATATTTCTCACAGGTTAGAATCCATTAAGATATTTTTTGAACTGGGATTAAGTGTATTTATTTTTGATTACCGCGGTTATGGACAAAGTGAAGGAAATCCTTCAGAAACAGGAACATATCTTGACGCAGAAGGTGCATGGAAATACCTTATACAGGTAAAAAATATTAAGTCAGATGAAATCGTGATTTTCGGGAGATCTCTTGGAGCTTCCATTGCAGCCTGGACTGCTCAAAAATACAATCCAAAAGCATTAATAATCGAATCTGCTTTTACATCCGTTCCCGGACTCGGTTCAAAAATCTACCCTTTTCTGCCGGTAAAGCTTCTATCAAGATTCAAATACAGCACTATTGATTATATCCGGGATATTTCCTGTCCTCTACTTATAGTACACAGCCGTAATGATGACCTGATACCGTATGAACACGGAATAAAGCTTTTCGAAACGGCACATGAACCAAAAGATTTTTTAGAGATATCAGGTACTCATAATGAAGGATTCCTGATGTCTGAAGCATTGTATAAAAAGGGCATAAATTCATTTTTGTCTAAATATTTTGAAAAATAAGGATGAACATTATGGAGACATCCAAAAATAATCATAAATTATATAATGAATTTTCCTGGCTATGGCCCATTATAAGTCCCCCTGAAGAATACGAAGATGAAACAAGGTTTTTTAGTAAAACCATTGTGGAAAACGCAAAAATCCCAGTTAAGAGTATGCTTCATCTTGGATGCGGCGGCGGTCATAATGATTGTTTTTTCAAAGAATATTTTGAAATTACGGGCGTAGATATTAGCAAGGGGATGTTAAATCTGGCAAAAAATCTTAATCCCGAAATTGAGTATATACAGGGTGACATGAGGTCAATCAGATTAAACAAAAATTTTGATGCAGTGGTTATTATGGATTCTGTTAATTATATGCTGGATGAGGCTGACCTTAATAGTTCATTTAATACTGCATACACACATTTAAAACCGGGAGGTGTACTACTGACCCTGCAGGAGATAACCAAAGAGAAATTTAAACAAAATGAAACATTTACATCTGTTCATTCTAATTACAGAGCTGAGATTACATTTATTGAAAACCATTATGATCCGGATCCCGACGATTCCACCTATGAAGTGACCTTAATTTACCTTATCCGCAAAAAAGGAAAACTCGAAATTCAAACCGATGTCCATATTGGCGGAGTTTTTAATAATGACACATTGTTCAGATTATTGAATCAAACAGGATTTGAGGTAAAACAGCTTAAGTACAACCGTCCAGGTTTCGAAAAAGATGCTTTTATTCCCCTGTTTGTTTGCTCAAAATAAAAATATTTGATAATTGATATTTAAAAAAGTCACATTTTAAGATAACAAAATCACTGTTAATTTGGTCTCATAGAGGAAGAATATATTTTAGAAATATCTTAATTTATTATTAAATTTGAGAAATGTATCGCTTTATTTTAAAAATATCTTTATTACTTTTTCTGTTTATATCGTGTTACAGCGGTATGATTGAATCGAATTATGGTCAGAAAAGACATATAAATCTGAGTGAAAGTGAGAGAATCTCACTCTTAACCGAAAAGGAAATAGATAGAGTGATCGCATCCAGAACAGTGAGATTTTTCATTCAGGAACCTGTTTTTACCCAAACTTCCGTTGCCGAAATTTCCAGGGGCTTTTCTATAAAAGCCTCAGCCAGATTGTTTGACAATCCCGCAATTAAAGCTGCTGTCCAGAAAAAATATTACATATCAGATGATACGGCAGCATTCAGAAAAAATGAAAATGAATATAACAGAAGATATAATCCGGAAGAGTATGTCAGAATAGAGATCACTTTGTCAGCACCGGATTTTGAAAGTTACGTTAAATCAAAATTCTGGAATATTTATTTAACAGATGGAATTGGCAATTACCTGGAAGTTGAAAAGATCATTGATGAAGGAAATATTAGAATTACAAAAAGAAAGATCCGGTACCTGGGATATAACAGTAGAATAAGCCAACAATTTGTTTATTTTAATACTTTTAACATTTATATTAAAAAAAAGGACTTTTACGGATTAAATCTTTTAGATAAAAAAAGAGAGTATATATCCCTGGTTTTTTCGCATAACCAGGACATTAAAGGTAAAGCATACTGGTATTTTAAAGAGAGATAAACACTATGAAAATAGGAATAGTAGGGCTCAAAAATTCCGGTAAATCAACAATATTTTCTGCTTTAACCGGGGCAGAGGTTGAAGTTTCAGGTTATAAAAAAACCCCGAATTTAGCTTTGATCAAAGTTCCCGACATCAGGCTGGATAAAATTGCAGAGATTTTCCCTGACAAAGCAAAAATAAATAGTACCATTGATTTTGTTGATATTGTTGAAACTGCTGAAGTACTCGGCAAAGGATTTTCAACCGATACTATCAATCAATTAAAATACTGTGATGCCATACTTGCTGTTATCAGGGCTTTTAAGGAGGATACAGTCCCTTCACCTTTAGGTAAAATTGATATTAGAACAGAATACGAAACAGTAATTGCCGATTTGATCTTTTCCGATATTGTAATAATCGAGGGCAGAGTTTCAAAGCTCGAAAAGAATTTACTGAAAAAGAAAGATGAGAACGAAATATTCGAGTGTGAAGTGCTTAAAAAATGTCTGAACTGTCTGGACCAGAACCGTTTTCTTAATACTGTTGATTTTTCAGAAAGAGAAGACAAAATTCTGAGAGGTTTTCAATTTTTAACTTATAAACCGGTAATTTTTGTTATTAATAAATGTGAGGAATATTTAGATAAAGAGAGAAGGACCGGAAACGGTCTGGAAATCGGAGAAGAGATCAGGCAGTATGATATTATTACTATTTGCGGTAAATTGGAAAAAGAGATCAATGAACTTGATGATGAAGACGCTGACGAATTCAGAAAAGAGCTGGGAGTCGAGGAAAAAAGTATTGATATTTTGATCCAATCCGCATACAAAACTCTTAATTTGATTTCTTTCTTCACAATAGGAAATGATGAAGTCAGAGCCTGGGCTATAAATAAAGGTATACACGCAAAACAGGCAGCCGGTAAGATACATACTGATTTTGAAAAAGGATTTATCAAAGCGGAAGCTGTCTGTTGGGAAGACCTGATAAAATACAAATCAATGGGACACTGCCGTGAGGAAGGTGTCTTAAGAACTGAAGGTAAGGACTATACTGTAAATGACGGAGATGTGATCCTTTTCAAATTTAACATTTAACAGGACATCCTTCACTAACATACCTATTCAATAATTCAAATTTAAAATCTATTAAACAACGAACATTGCAATTCAAAGCAATACTTTAACATATTCATATAATTAATTGAATAATAAAACAAAAGGGCGAGTATAACTCGCCCTTTTATGAAAAACATTTTTTCTATCTGCTATTTGCTGAATTTTTCCTTTAAAACATTTAATGGGAATTTCACCATGATAAAACCAAGAATCGGTATTGCGATGAATCCTAAAATGAGCTTTGCAGTTCCGGATAAGAAAGTAATATTTAGAATAGTGAAATCAGGTTGGTTCGTTCCAACGATCAAGAATGCAATTATTATTCCAACTAACGATTCACCGGCTACAAATCCTGAGGCAATCAATAATCCCCTGTTACTTACAGAATCCTGATCATCCTGTGACATTTTCTTTCGAGCGACTATTTTATCAATAATGAATTTAAATATACCGCCGACAAAAATTGCAAACGTAGTATGAAGAGGAAGGTACATTCCAACGGCAATTAACATAGGTGATGGCGACTTGATCATTATCAAGCCTACTGCGAAAAACATTCCGCCTATTACCAAAGGCCATGCCATGTTCTGAGTAACAATCCCCTCAGCCATCATCGCCATTAAACCGGCTTGAGGAGCAGGAAGATCAGGACTGCCAAAACCGCCGTATGCCTGGTGGAGTGCTACTAACGGGAAATACATCACTAAAGCAGCAGCGATCACACCCAGCATTCCAGCCCACTGCATTTTTCTTGGTGTACCGCCTAAAATATGACCAACTTTAAGATCCTGGATCACATCTCCTGCAATTCCGGCAGTACAAGCTACCACAGATACAACACCAAGAACCGCAGCAATACCGCTGGGGCCTTTAACTCCGAGAGCTACCATTAGTACTGCGGCGATAACCAACGATGTTAAAGCCAAACCTGAAATTGGATTACTTGAACTTCCTATCAATCCTACTAAATAACCGGCAACAGCAGCAAATAAAAATCCGATTGCGATCATTGCAACAGCAGCAATAACAGCTGCCATCAGATCATTACAAAAATAATAATATAAAATACCAACCGGAATAGAAAGAACAGCAATTGATACAATTACGCCATTAAAGTTTATATCCTGTTCATATCTGCTGATCTGCCCTCCAAGACCGGCTTTAATAGTTTTCATATCTTCAACAGTTTTTGATATTCCTCTAATCAGGTTTTTACGAATATTATACAGTGTGTTTACAGCACCAACGAGCATCCCCCCTACTGCGATAGGTCGAACATATTTCATCCATATCTGATCACCTAATTCCAGTGCAGCTTCAGGATTACCGAAATCAAATAACTTGCTTAATGATTCATATTGAGCGAACACAAGGATTGGTATCAAGAGCAGCCAGCCGAAAACGCCCCCTGAAAAAGTAATTGATGCAAGCCTGGGACCGATAATGTATCCAACTCCCATATAAGCTGGTGATGCTGATGGAGTTGAGAAAAAGAAAGCACCCTTATGGGTAATTACTTTGTCAACAACTTCAATAGTAGTTTCCTTAAATGGTTGAATATAAACAGCCGTATATTCCTGAATAAATTGAATACCGTGAGAATTTTTGATCAATTCGACAAATGCAGAAATACCTGTGGTAATAAATACCCACTTAGCTCCTGATGCGCCTTTTTGACCGGATAAAACAATCTGAGCACAGGCAAGGCTCTCAGGAAACTGAAGATTAGCTTCCGGGGCTATCAGGGATCTCCTGAGTATAATTATAAATAAAACACCCAGAATACCGCCGATCAATAACATCATGGTAGTTTCAAAATATTTCAGTTCACTCCAGACTCCGGTGATAATAAAAGCAGGAACAACAAAAATTGCTCCGGCTACTAAAGCTTCACCAACAGTAGCTGTCGCCCTTGCTATGTTTTCTTCAAGAATATTCCCCTTAAATATTCTCAAAAAAGCCATTGCGATAACAGCAGCCGGGAATGTAGCAGCAACCGTCATACCGGCTCTTAATCCGATATAAGCATTTGCAGCGCCTAAAACCATCGAAAGTATTACACCGATAAAAATTGCTTTAAAGGTAAACTCCTTCATATCGGTTTGTTCCGGGACATATGGTTCATGTTGTTTGATTTCCATAAACTCTCCCTGTTATTTTATGAATATATTAAATTTATTTCTCAGAAAAGAAGTTTTTGATGCCTTCTTCTTCACTATTAAAGACTTTATACACCCTGTCAAGTTTGGAAATTTTCAACAAATTGTTGACTTTATTCTTTATCAGGCAGAGTTTCATATCTCCGCCTACATCGTTTAACTGGCGTTTGCCGAAGTTAAATGATCCTAATCCCGAGCTATCAACACTTTCAACTTCCTCAAGATTAAGTAAAATATTTTTTGTCCCATCACTTATTAACTTTAAAAATTCTGCTTTCATTAAAGGAGCTTTTGAAGAATCAAATCTTTTCTCCTTCATCCTTACTATAGTAAGGTTTTTTTCTTTTTTGACTTCTATCACGGAACTCAACCTATAAGTTTAATTATTTATTGATTTTTGTTAAATATATTCTAAAAAATCAAAAAATCAAGAAATTAATTATCTAATTGAATTTTACTGAAACAACTTTCGATACTCCTGTTTCTTCCATTGTGATACCATAAAGAGAACTGGCTTTCTCCATAGTATTTTTATTATGCGTTACAACAATAAACTGCGTATCTTCAGAAAAACTGTCCAGTGCTTTGAGAAATCTTCCCGTATTTGATTCGTCAAGAGGGGCATCAACTTCGTCTAAAATACAGAACGGGCTCGGCTTAACTTTATATATTCCAAATAACAATGAAATCGCGGTAAGAGCTTTCTCACCGGCAGACAGTTGATTCGTTGACATTAATTTTTTCCCAAAGGGTCTTGATAAAATTCCAATAGGAGATTCAAGAGGATCATCTTCATTAACCAACCGTATATCCGCCTCTCCTTTTTCAAAGAATATTTGATATACTTCAATAAAATTAGTTCTTATAAGTTCAAAAGTTTCTTTAAATTGCCCTACCGCTGCAATATCAATTTTTTCAATTGTTTCAACCAGATTCTTTTCGGCTTCGATTATGTCTTCTTCCTGTTTCATAAGAAAGTCAAGTCTTTCCTTCTCCTCCTGGTAATCCTCTTCAGCCAGTAGATTTACCAGTCCCACACCATCTAATTTACCTTTTAAATCTTCTACTTCCGTTTCCATTTTCTCCAGGTCAATTTCTTCTGTTATCGAAAAATCAGTAACTTTGTATTCTTCCAGTCTTCTGTTTAATATTTCAACCTCAGCTTTGTTTTCCGATATTTCTTCCTCAAGATTAAATATTCGGTCAATCAATTGATCAATTTTTATCC
>JBHPGK010000044.1:0-18940 GCA_042570605.1 Candidatus Zhuqueibacterota bacterium | reverse complement strand
ACTCCTTCAGAATGATACATTTGTACCTGTTTTTTTAGCGTTTTCACACAGTCTGGCAGCGAAGAATCTCATGGTATAATTAACCGGAAAGTAGTGGATAAAATATTTTGGTTTAGGAATAAATTATATTTAAGATCTCTTTTTTGAAACATTATTTTATTTGGTTCGTAACACTTGAAAAGAATATATTCGGAAATCCGAAAAAATATTCTTATTTTTTTCAGGATTTATTCGGAATTCTGAAGAAATTAGGAAAAGAGATTTCTCGCAGAGACGCAAAGTGCGCAGAGGAATTAAAAAAGAAGATAGAGGAAAGAAATGTTTTTGAAGGGACAGTAAGCCGGGCTGTCCGGTATTAATGAAAAGTAATTCAAGGGAGAAAAAATGAAGATATTATCCAGAGCCGATGAGCTTGTACTTCTGGGGGTATGGAGGCTTCAGGAAAATGCCTATGGAGTTCCGATCAGGAAATATATCATTAAGAAAACGAATACGGAATGGTCGGTGGGTGCTATTTATGATTCACTGGAGCGGTTGACCGAGTGGGGATACCTGGATGCTTCCCAGAGCGATCCGACACCGGAGCGGGGCGGACGCAGCAAACGTTTTTTCAGTCTGACACAGGATGGATTGGCTGCTCTTGCACAGGTAAAGAAGGTTCAGGAATCGATGTGGGAAGACCTGCCGGACCTTGGATATGATATTGGTGTTTAAAAGGGAAGGCTGAGGAGAAGAAAAACCACGGAGACACAAAGACACGGAGAAAAACTGATTGGTAAAAATATTTCTCGCAAAGTACGCTAAGGGAGCAGAGAGCGCAAAGAAAAAGAAGGCTAAGGCTGAGGAGAAGGAAAAGACGTGTATAAAGACACAAAAAAAAGTCAAAAGGCAAAACTGAGAAGTCAAAACCATAGACTAAATAAAATGAAAAAACCGCCAAAAATTGCACGCCGGATACTCTCTATCACCAACAGGAATAAAAACCGCCTGATCATCCTTGGGGATTTTGAGGAATTTTACAATGAAATTTACCGGGATTCCGGTGCATTAAAAGCAAATATCTGGTACTGGAAACAGGCATTAAAATCTGTTCCGGTATTTTTAAAAACCACAATTTACTGGAGTTTTATTATGTTTATGAATTATTTAAAAATTACGTTTCGAAATTTTAAGAGCCAAAAGGGATATTCATTTATTAATATTGCAGGTTTTGCTGTGGGAATTGCATGCAGCATACTGATCCTTTTGTGGATTTATGACGAACTGAATTATGACAGTTATCATGAAAATGCAGACCGGATCTGCAGGGTTGGGTTTGCCATGGCGAGGGGCGATAATCTTGTTTACTATGCAAAAGCCCCTTTTATAGCGGCAAAGACCTTTTCGGATGAACTGCCCGAGATCGAGTCATACACAAGAATTCTGGTGGTCACAGGGCAGTTGTCATATCAAGACAAGAAATTTGATAATTTGAATAATTTATATGCCGAACCTGCTTTCTTCGAAATGTTCAGTTACAATTTTATTAATGGGAATGCTGCTTCAGCACTTTATAACCCTGGTTCTGTTGTACTGACTGAAGAGACAGCTTTTAAAATATTTGGAAAGGCTGATCCTGTAGGAAAAATCGTAAAACTGAACCAGGACAAGGATTTTGTAGTAACCGGAGTTATAAAAAATGTACCCGTGAATTCACATTTTCACTTTGATTTTGTTGTTCCCATTGATAGCCGTTTTGATTCCTATGGAAGTGAATTTACCCATTGGAGGGATATTACCGGATGGTCATATGTTCTGCTTGAAAAAGGTGCAGATATAAAAGAGGTTGAAAAGAAAATCCCTGCGATAGTCAAACAACAGGTCGGGGAGGATTATAGAGAGGAATTCTTTTTTCAGAAGCTAACGGATATCCATTTAAAATCAAATCTCAGAACGGAAATTGAAACTAACGGCGATATCACATATGTATATCTTTTCTCGGTAACTGCCCTGTTGATCCTTATCATAGCCTGTATCAACTTTATGAATCTTTCCACTGCCAGATCTGCTGTCAGAATGAAAGAAGTAGGACTCAGAAAGGTTTTGGGGGCAAACCGGAGAAACCTGATAAGACAGTTCCTGGGCGAATCTATCATATTAACGACAATGGGGATATTGTTTGCTGTAATTATCGTGATCATTTCCCTCCCTGTTTTTAATGAGATTACAAAAAAGGAATTCAATCTGTCAACGTTTATTAATTCCGGTTTTCTTTTGAAACTTTTATGTCTTCTTTTATTTACAGGAATAATATCGGGGAGCTACCCTGCGTTTTATCTCTCTTCATTTAAGCCCGCTGAGGTCTTAAGAGCCAGGTTTTCAAAGTTCCGGTCGCGGTCATTTGTACGAAATATACTTGCAGTGTCTCAGTTTGTCATTACACTTGTGCTTATAACATGCACTTTTATTATGATCAAACAGATAAATTATATGAAAAATAAAGACCTGGGATTTGAAAAGGAGAATATAATTGTATTGCGAATCAGGGGACAGAATATTATTTCCAATCAGGAAGCATTCAAAAATGAGTTAAAAAAGAATCCTGCTGTGTTAGAAGCTTCATATTCCAGCGGAGTTCCGGGTAAGAGGCGTTTACTTTATGCGGTTATAAAAGAGACTGACACACAAAAACCTTATCCGTTCTATGTGATATTTACCGATCCCGATTTTTTGAAAACCTTTAAGTTTAATATTCTTTACGGCAGGGACTTTTCAAAAGATTTCTCAATGGATGTTTCTAACGCTTACGTGGTAAATGAAACAGCTGCAAAGCAGCTTGGATTCGGAAACCAGGAAACCATCGGTAAAAGGATAATGATCGGTGTTTCATATATAGGATTTGGACCAATTGTCGGCGTTATAAAAGACTTTAATTTTGAGCCTTTAAAAAAGGATATTAATCCTCTTGTAATCTGCCCATTCAAAATGGAGAATATATATTTATCATTGAAGATAGATGAACAAAATACTTCCGGTGTAATTTCTTTTTTAGAGAATAAATGGAAAGAATTTGAACCGAATTTTCCTTTTGATTATTTTTTTGTAGATGAAAATTTTAATTCTTTTTATATGAATGAAGAGAGAACACAAAAAATACTTAACTACTTTTCAGTATTTGCGGTCTTTATTTCCTGTCTCGGCTTGTTCGGCCTTGCATCTTTTACTGTAGAGAGAAGAACAAAAGAGATAGGAATTCGTAAAGTGCTCGGTGCAAAAATCCCTGCAATTTTATTAATGCTTCTTAAAAAATACATCGCAATTGTAGTTATTTCAACGATAATAGCTGCACCGGGTGCATTTTTTGCCATGAAAAAATGGCTCGAAAATTTTGCTTTTAAAACTAACATTGGAATTTTTGAGTTTATTCTGTCAGCCGCCGTTGTGCTTTTGATCGTGCTTTCTACTGTCAGTTACCAGGCATTTAAAGCAGCATCTGCAAATCCGGTGAAAAGCCTGAGAAATGAATAAATACAATTAATAATTAATAATGAAGAATTTCTGCCGGAGGCAGATCCCGCCTCGGCGGGAAATAATTTATGGTAGGAGCAAGGTTACCGTGCCCAAGAAAAAAAACAAAATCATAAATTTAAATATAATGAAAAAACCGCCGAAAATTGCACGCCGGATACTCTCTGTCACCAACAGGAATAAAAACCGCAAGATCATTCTGGGCGATTTTGAGGAGTTTTATAATGAGATCTACCGGGATTCCGGTGCTTTAAAAGCGAATATCTGGTACTATAGACAGGCTTTAATATCTGTCCCGGTATTTTTGAAAACAACCATTTACTGGAGTTTTATTATGTTTAGAAATTATTTTAAAATTGCATTGAGAAATATTAAGAAATATAAAATGTATTCTTTTCTTAATATTTCCGGTTTAGCGATCGGGCTTGCCTGCTGCATGCTTATCCTGTTATGGGTACATGATGAAATCAGTTTTGACAGGTTTCATGAAAATGCCAAAAATATTTATAGAATTGAATTAGAGGTTGATTATGCAGGTAGAAAAGTAAACTGGCCGGTCGTTTCAATCCCAATGGGTCCGTCTTTTAAAGAGCAGATCCCTGAAATTGTTGAATCTCTAAGATTTAACAATTATCAGGCTCTGTTAAAAAGAAAAGATATTGAATTCTTTGAGAGAGGGTGCTATGCTGATCCCTCCTTTTTTACCATGTTTTCCTTCAAAATGCTTAAAGGAGACAAAAACAAGATTTTTGACGGGCTGTACAGCATTGTAATTACGAAGTCTTTATCTGAAAAGTTTTTTGGGAAGGAAGATCCAATTGGAAAAACTCTAAAAATTGGAAGTAATGATTATTTTACTGTTACAGGTGTTATCGAAGATTTTCCGCAAAACTCGCATATTAAATATGATTTTATTACACCGTATGCGTTGTTTGTTCAAAGAGACCATTCTCCGGAAAACTGGGGGCGATTTCATACTTATACCTATACTTTACTGCAGGAAACTGCTGCCGGAGAACAAATAGCAGGGAAAATGACAGGAATATTTAAACAAAACTGGGATCGTTTTAAAGGAAAAGTAAATCTAATTCCTTTGACTAAGCTGCATTTACTGGCAAGCGGAGGCAGTAAGAATATATATATATTCTCAATGATCGCTGGATTTATTTTACTGATTGCCGGTATGAATTTTATGAGTATGACTACTGCAAGGTCTTCAAGGAGGGCTAAAGAAATTGGGATTCGAAAAATTGTCGGTGCGAGAAAAGGAAATTTAATCAAGCAGTTTTTAGGAGAGTCATATTTATTAACCATTATCTCATTTGTTCTCGCAATGGCTCTTGTGTATCTTCTGCTCCCAGGTTATAGTCAGATTACCGGTAAACAACTGAATTTAGGAATGTTATTGAACATTAAAATTTTATGTGGGTTTATATTTATAGTATTTATAACCGGATTAATTTCCGGAAGTTATCCTGCCCTTTTGCTGTCCTCTATTAAACCGCTGAATATTCTTAAAGGATATCTGCTGCCGGAAAGGATAGGAGGTAAAAGCGGTATTTTTCGGAAAATAATAGTTGTAATTCAATTTTCAATATCAATTTTATTAATAATCTGCACCCTGGTTATTTTCGATCAACTTCAATATATTAATCAAAAAGATTTGGGTTTTGATAAAGAACAACTGATGTTTTTCAGCATGTCAAATAAAATCAGCTCGCAATTAGAATCCATAAAAAGTGAACTTCTCAGAGATCCCCGTGTTCAAAATGTTACTGCTTCATCAGAGCTTCCAGCGGACATAGGCTGGACTAAAACAGGTTTTGACTGGGAAGGGAAGAGTGAAAACATTGGTGATGATTTCAGCATGTATATGGCTGCGGTTGACCAAAACTATTTTACCACGTTCAATATAGAGGTTGTTCAGGGAAGAGGATTTTTTAAGGAACTGCAAACAGATTTTTCAAATTATATTTTAAATGAATCCGCTGTAAAGGTTATGGGTTTGCAGGATCCCGTGGGTAAAAGGTTCGTTTGGCAGGACAGGAATGGGTCAAGAAAGGGAGTAATTGTTGGTGTGGTAAAGGATTTTCATTTCAAATCTTTACACGCTGAAATTAGTCCCTTAGCTTTTATACCGGAGCCGTCACGGTTTAACTATTTATGTTTAAAAATCAATGCCGCAGGGAATGAATTAATTTCAACAATTGATTATGTTAAGAAAACCTGGATTAAATTTGAGCCGGATGTTCCGTTCAGATATTCATTTTTAAGTGATATTAGCAATTCGATGTATAAAAAAGAACAGAGAACAGGAAGGATTTTCAGTGGATTTAGTATTTTAGCTGTTTTAGTTTCATGTCTGGGACTTTTTGGATTATCCGCTTACGTCAGTGAGCAGAAAACAAAAGAGATCGGAATCAGGAAAGTATTCGGTGCATCTTTATATAATATATTAAATTTAATATCGAAAGAATTTCTTCTTCTGATAATTGTTGGAAATATTATTTCCTGGCCCGTAGGGTATTATGTCATGATAAAGTGGCTTGAAAATTTCGCCTATCATACTGATCTAAGCATTTTTATGTTTTTATTTTCAGGATTGCTTGCATTCATAATTACACTTTTTACAATCAGTTACCAGTCATTAAAAGCAGCATCTGCAAATCCGGTAGACAGCCTGAAATATGAGTGAATTTAATTTCAACCAGAGGTTGATCCCGCCAACGGCGGGAAATAGTTGATAATTAATAGTTAATAGTTTAAAGAGAAAGCTGAGGAGAAGGATAACCGCAGAGGCGTAGAGAAAAACTTGTAGGGACAGGTTTCTCTACCAGAAGTATATCCCTCCATATGCGGGAAAACCTGTCCTGCAAACTGGAAACGGGTTGCAAAATAGTCTATTTGATCTTTTTTGCAGGCATATCCTTTCCGTTCTGATGGAGGATCAATCTGGTGACTTTACCGGTTTTATCTTTTTCGAACGTTATTTCTGCTTTAACAGTTTTATAGAAGAATTCTACCTCAGATTTTGCGAATATCTGAGCTTTACCCTGTCCGGTAGCCTGTGCCATTAATTTGCCGTCCTTAAGAGTTATTTTTATAATTAAGTCAGGAGTAAGTTGATACTCTCCCTTATAAGTTTTTAAAATATTTTTGTCAACTGTAATCTCTTTTTCAATAAGAATTGCGGAAAGAGTATTGAAATCGAGATAATTCAGATATTTTAATCCCGGGGCATCTCCGCCGACGGCAAGTTTTACGATCTCATGCCCTATACTCAAGCCGTTTTCGCTGTTTGTAAAATATACAACACCTATTTTCTGGTCTTTGTATGCATAAATAAAGTTCCTGAATATAAGATAATCTCCCCACTGCCAGAACGCATTCCCATTGTCTGTTTTATCTACTCCGAACCCGAGACTCCAATAAACCTTGCCTGAGACATTTATAGCAGGAGTCAACATTTTTTCTATTGTTTCATTCTTGAGCCCTTTATTGTTCATAATCGCGGTCACAAATTTTGCGTAATCTTCAGCAGTGGTATAAAGACTGGCGCCGGAATGAGCTTCTTTTCTTTTTCTGAACTTACCGTTGGTTTCTCCTGATATATTATGACCAACAGCGGCTTGAGACTCATAACGTTTCTGCCAAACCATGCTGCTATGTTTCATATCAAGGGGATCGATCACATCGGTTTTCATGATCTCTTGCAGAGGTTTATCTCTTAAATATTCAATAATCCTCTGAAGATACAAGTAACCGTCGGCTGAATATCTGTATTTTGTTGATGGTTCAAATAATACAGGTAATGGTTTACGAGGGCCTCCATGGGGCAATCCTGAAGAATGACTCAATACCATCCGGGCTGTAATTTTTTCGAACCAGTCTCTGTTAAATCCTTTATAGTCAAAAGAGTGGCCTATATATTTTTTTTCAAGGTAATCTTTTGGGACGTATTCAACTAAAGGTCTATCCAGATCAATTTCACCTTTTTCAACCATATTCATAACTAAATAGGCAAAAAAAGGTTTTGTGAGAGAGGCGGCTTCAAAGATAGTATTCTCGTCTACAAGTTCGCCTGTTTTAACGTTTTTTTTCCCAAAATCCTTGTGCCAGATAATTTTTCCGTCTCTTATTACGGCTATAGATAATCCTGGAATATTAACATGATCCATAAGGAGGGGAATGTTTTTTTCAAGTCTTGAGATCAGGAGTTGCTTTCCCATCTTGGTTAAAAGCTCTTTCGTTTCTTGCGGGAGAACAGTTCCAACTGTAGAAAAAAATACAATCGTAATTAGAAGAATAATTTCAAATACTTTTTTTCTCATAACTTTATTTGACTTTGTTATTTTGATCTATTATTTCCCATATCAGTCTTCAAAAAAGAGTTAGATATGGCGTTTTTAAATTATGATGCAAATTAATAAAAGGACTTTCCATTTACAAGTGAAAAACGGTTCATCAGGAACTAACATATATTAATTTTTACTATGAAATTCCTGCTTGATATCCACATTCAAAGCTTTACCCTTTTGATAGTTCGTTTTATATATCTCAAATCCGCTTTTTTACATTGTAGAATAATAAGTTAGAGTGAATTTAAAAAACGATTTACAGGTTTTAAATGGTGAATTGATGATAAATTCTAATATTTAGAATATTGAAACATTTTCCCCTTTTTAACGTTATATGTAGATACATATATTCTAAAAATTAGAATATTTAAAGGAGATCAAATATGGAATTACTTACAAAACTGGAAGAATTGATACTTCTTTCGGTCTGGAATTTAAAAGAGAATGCCTACGGTTCGACCATCTTCAAGCATATTTCTGAGGTTACGGGCAAGAAATTATCACTTGGAGGTGTTTATTTTCCATTGGAGCGCCTGACAAAAAAGGACTATTTAAATTCGTTTACCGGAGAGTCAAATCAGGAAAGAAGAGGCTTGAGCAAACGCTACTATAAGCTTACGGAAAAAGGGATCGCTGCTCTTAATGAGCTCAATAAAGTAAATTCTGAAATGTGGAAGGATTATCCCGGTTTTTCTTTTTCAGCAGAGGAAAACTAATGAAAAAAGAGAAACATCTTCTTTCAAATTTCCAGTTCAAGCTGTTGAACAAGTTGGCTGGAAGAAACCATTATACTCTTGTCGGAGACCTGGAAGAACTTTACTGTGAAATTGCAAAGAGCAAAGGTAAATTCTTCGCTGTTTTATGGTACTGGTACCAGGTATTAAGGTCTCTGCCGAGATTTTTTGTTGAATCAGTTTTCTGGAGGAGTGTTATGTTTAAAAACTATTTTAAAATCGCATACAGGAACATGGGAAGACAGAAGATATTTTCATTTATCAATATTGCCGGGCTGGCAATCGGCATGGCGGGCTGTGTTCTCATGTTTTTATGGATTCATTATGAGATGAGTTTTGACAGGTTTCACAAGAATTTCAATAGCATTTACAGGGTTATATCTGAAACCCATGCTTCCGGTCAGACAATTACAAACGCAAGAACACCGAATCCTCTTGGGCCATATCTGGTAGAAAATTTTCCGGAAATTAAAAATTTTATGAGATACCAGTCATTTGACGGGTGGATGGTAAAAGGTAATGAAAAAGTATTTACAAACGATATTATCGGGGTGGCAGATAATTCTATCTTCGAAATGTTCACATTTCCGTTTGTTAAGGGTGATCCGAAAACAGCACTTGCAGACCGGAATTCTATTATAATATCGGAGAAAATGGCCAAAAAATATTTTGGTGATAATGATCCCATGGGTAAGGTTATAAATATCAATTCAGATTTCATTGTCACAGGTGTTTTTAAAAATATTCCGGAAACTTCGCATATCTATTTTGACTGTATGTTCCCTCTTGTCAATATGGAAAGATTCTGGTCTGACGATTTTCAAAACTGGCGGCGCATTATGTATTACACTTACGTACGGCTTGAAAAGGATGCGTCAGTTGAGGAAGTGGACCGGAAAATTTCGGGAATTGTTAAGGAGAATTTCCCAAATTCAAATATAGGAATTTTTCTTCAGCCGCTGAAAAAAGTGCATCTTTACTCAAATTACGGATGGGACCTGGACAACTATAATAAAGGTAACATCAACATTATATATTATATTTCATTGACAGCTTTTTTCATACTTTTAATTGCTTGTATCAATTTTATAAATCTTTCAACTGCACGTTCATCATTAAGAGCAAAAGAAGTGGGGATGAGAAAAGTTACGGGCGCCTGCAGAAAGGACATTATCAGCCAGTTTATGGGAGAGTCGCTGCTTATATCTGTAATTGCATTAATAGCGGCAGTCATAATTGTAATTATTATCTTCCCCGCTTTTAACCAGATAGCCGGGAGAGATTTTACGGCAGGTAATTTAGGCAATATCGGAATTATTATCGGATTGTTTTTAATTGCCTTGTTTACCGGTATATTATCGGGCAGTTATCCGGCTTTTTATCTTTCGTCCTTCAGACCTGTTAAGGTTTTGAAGAATACCGTCGGTATTTTCTCACAGAAGGGGATCCTGTTAAGAAGAATTCTGGTAATAATGCAGTTTACGATAACAATAGTCCTTATTGTTGGGTCAACGGTTTTTTACAACCAGCTTGAGTATATCAGAAACACCGATCTTGGATTTGACAGGAAAAATATTCTCATATTTCCGAATGTCGGCGGATTTCACGGCGGACAGCAGGCTGCTGTAAATGAACTTTATGAGAATCCGAACATATTGAGTGTGTCGCTCTCTGTACAGCCCGGCAGTGAATTACGCGGTGTTGCCGGAATAGAATGGGAAGGTAAAAATACAGATGATGAAGTTATTTTATACCCGATCTCAGTTGATCATAAATATCTTGAAACATTTAATATAAGACTTCTTGAGGGGGAGTTTTTTTCGACGAATCCCGAAAACAACAGGTCAAAGTTCCTGATCAATGAAGCAGCCGCCGCCGCAATGGGAATGGAGTCCCCTGTAGGGAAACGGCTTTCCTATACAGTTCAGCAGGGGAAAATAGAAGGGAGAATTATAGGTGTAATTAAGAACTTTCATCAGAGCACGCTG
This sequence comes from Candidatus Zhuqueibacterota bacterium, assembly GCA_042570605.1. Taxonomy (GTDB): domain Bacteria; phylum SM23-31; class SM23-31; order JBHPGK01; family JBHPGK01; genus JBHPGK01. The sequence goes on along the minus strand of JBHPGK010000044.1, from coordinate 8,353 downwards.
AGGAATCAAATCGAGCCTATGATATTTATGACAACGGATGAGTTCTGGCAGACATGTATCAAATACCGCCCGGGTAAAACTGAAGAGGTATTGGCTTTCCTTGAAGAGAAATGGTCCAAATTTGTCGCGGACAGGGATTTTCAATATACATTTCTCGATGATGCGATCGATAAACTTTACTCTATCGAAGATAAGATCGGCATGATATCGAGATATTTTACCTTTCTTGCCGTGGTCATTGCATGTATGGGACTTTACGGTCTTGCATCGTTCATAACGGAAAAAAGGACCAAGGAAGTAGGGATAAGAAAGGTTCTTGGTGCCCCTATTTCAAAAATTATCGGTCTGCTGTCAAAAGAATTTCTTGTTCTGATAACCGTTTCATCGGTGATCGCATTTCCGGTCTCCTATTATTTAATGAATAAACTGCTCGGTTTGTATGCTTACAGAACAGGCATTGGGATCGGTACGTTCCTGTTGACAATTCTCCTAACAATGATGATCACTTTTGTCACTGTTGCATACCGGACATACAAAGCCGCATCTGCTGATCCGGTGGATTCTTTGAGATATGAGTAAAATTAATTAATAATGAAGAATTAAAAATGAACTGAGCATTATCGACAGTTATTTTGACGGAGAGGAATCGCCTGGAGTTTGGAGTGACAATAAATACTTTTTAGTCGCGGATAATTTTGAATTTGAGATATTAAGTTAAAAAAATCCGGCAAAACCTGAAAAGATTGCTGAAGTAAAGGAGCTTAATGGTCTCCATGATTTATGCTCCGATGATAAATATATATATTTAGCCGACGCTAAATATGGTTTGGTAGTTCTTGAGTTTTTGGGGAACTAAATTTAGTATTGTGTCCCCGAAATTCTACAGCGTCAATTGAAGCGAGTTGTTTGCTGAAGACTATATCCAAACGCTGTCTTCCGCCGTCCTCTTACCACCCACATCACCGGTGTTTAAAGTACCTGCCGGTTCGACAAGCATTTGCTTACATTCTTTTTCAGCGAATGGTTTGTGCTCAACTCCCTTTGGGACAACGAACATTTCTCCTGCCTTTAAATCAACGCTGCCGTCACGAAAATCGATTCTCATTGCTCCCTCAATAACAATAAATACTTCGTCAGTATCGACATGGCTGTGCCAAACGAAGTCGCCCTGAAACTTGCTCAATTTGAAATGATAATCGTTCATCTGTGCAATGATCTTTGGCGCAAAATGCTCAGAAAACTTTGAGAGCTTTTCCTCCAGATTAATCGGTGAATACTTCATATATATCTCCTGAAATTTCTGCAGCTAACACCTTTATAGAAAAAAATATTTCCATCTATTAAAATATTGTATAGTGCAACATGGAAAATTATAATTGATTTTTCCTTATATGTAATGTCAATTGCATACATTCAATATCTGTGAGGTTAGGAAATATATCAAAAAAATACAAGAAAATATTCACTCCCGGTCAAAACTTTTTGAAACAATTTCCTTTTGGAATACGTATTATTCCTAAAATGTAAGAAAAACTTCCTGCTTTTTTTTAAAACTAATTCTTACATTGTAGGAAAAATCATAAAAGGGGATAAAGCATGAAATTGTTATCAAGGTCGGATGAACTTCTTTTACTTGCAGTTTACAGGTTACAGGAAGAAGCTTATGCTTTTACGATCAGAAACCAGCTCAAAAAAGTAACAGGGAAATCCTGGGCTTACGGGGCGCTCTATATTTCTCTTGAACGACTGGCGGAGAGAGGATATCTGAGCTCTTATCTAAGTAAGCCTTCTCCCGAGCGCGGCGGTAAGAGTAAAAGGCTCTACAGGCTGACACATGAAGGCATTAATGTACTAAATGAGATTAAAGAAGTGGCTAAAACCATGTGGGAAGGACTTGGCGAACTGAAAATTGAGGGTTAAAATGAAAAACAGAGAAAACTATAAATCTCCTCCCGGATTTGCTGTGAAAATTTTCAAAAAGCTTTATCCTGATAATGGGCACTTTACACTGATCGGGGATATTGAGGAAGAATATAAAAACATCTTTTTCACAAGAGGCCTCCTGACTGCCAGATTATGGTATCTTTTCCAGCTTGTGAGGTCAGTTTTTTCATCATTTTTTAACAAAATATACTGGGGATTTATTATGTTTAAAAATTTTCTAAAAACCGCATTAAGAAATATGAGAAGACAGAAAGGCTATTCCTTTATCAATATTACCGGATTATCGATAAGCATTGCTGTCTTTATTTTTATTATGTCCTTTGTATGGAACGAATTAAGATATGACAAATTTCATAAAAATGTAGACAAGATATACCAGTTCGGATTTGAATGGCATAACGGGACTGCCGTTCCACTGGCAGGATGGCTGCAGCAGAATTTTCCCGAAATTGAGGGGACAGTAAGATTCAGAAATAACTACCACTCCCAGTTATTTAAATATGAAGGAAACCTGTTCAAAGTAAAGAATATCTATTTTGCAGATCAGTCAATTTTTGATGTGTTTTCATTTAAGTTACTGGAAGGGACTTCCTCTGCGCCTTTAAGTGAGCCTTATTCCATTGTGCTTACGGAAAGCGAATCTAAAAAAATGTTCGGGACGGAAAATCCTCTGGGAAAAACGATCATTTATGATAACCGCTGGAATTTTACAGTGACCGGTATTTTAGAAGATCTGCCTTCAAATTCATCATTTGATTTTGACGCATTGTTTTCTTTTTCCTCGCTTGACAAGGTTACAACAGAAAATACAGGGTGGAACCACAGCAGCAGTCAGACTTACGTTTTGCTCCCTGAAGATTATGATAAGACAGTGTTCGAGGGGAAGGTACAAGCATTTATTAAAGACATTGACAGGCAGCAGGGAAGGGATAGAGAGGTAAATGTTTATTTAAGAGAACTGAGCGGTCAGTATTTTGATATTGAAAGGGGCGGGAGGTTCAATCACGGCAGCCGTTCAAATATTTACATTTTTACTGCCGTATCCTTTATAATTCTGCTTATTGCCTGCAATAACTTTATTAATTTATCAGTGGCAAGATCGGCAGCACGTGCTAATGAGGTCGGTTTAAGGAAAGTTTTCGGATCGTTCAGAAATCAGCTTATAAAGCAGTTCCTCAGCGAATCTGTCCTGTTCAGCCTGACCGCTGCGGTTCTGGCGTGCATTTTAGTTCAATTTTTGAAACCTGTATTCCATAATCTGATCGGGAGTAATATTGAGATAGACTTTTTCGGCAATCCTCTCTTTATTATCGTTATCTTTTGCGGTTCGCTGTTAGTAGGGATTATTGCAGGATATTACCCTGCTGTTCATCTTACTTCCTTTCAACCTGTAGAAGTTCTTCAGGGTAAAATATCAAAAGGAACAAAAGGCAATCTGCTGAGGAAATCTTTGATTATATTTCAGTTTACAATGTCAATCATTCTCATTTTCGGGACTCTTACAATAAGCAGGCAGTTAAATTTCATAAACAACAGGGACCTGGGATTTACCAAAGACAGGCTCATCTGGTTTGATATGAGCCCTGACATCCAGAAAAGTTTTGGCACTTTCAGAGAAAAACTGCAGAATAATCCCGGTATAGAAAAAGTATCAGCAACAAGATTTACAAAGCCTGGTATAGAGAGTAAATATAAAACCAGGATCAAGGAGGAAGAATTTGATTACAATGTATTCATGGTTGATGCAGATTATATAGAGACAATGGGCCTGACAATGGTTGACGGAAGAAATTTTTCAAAAGAAATCACTGTTGCAGAACGGTCGGTTATTTTAAATGAAACAGCAGTCAGGGAATTTGGACTTGAAGATCCAGTAGGAAAAGTTATTCAGGGCGCTGTGATTATCGGTGTGGTCAGGGATTTTTATTTTCAGTCACTGCATCATGAAATTGAACCTCTGGCGCTTATACACAATCCGCCGGCATGTAATATAGTCAATGCGAGGATTTCTTCCGGAAATATAAGTGAGACTATCTCTTTTATTGAAAACACATGGAGAGAACTTTCTCCTGATTACCCTCTTGAATATAATTTCTATGATGAAAGTTTTGACAGTCTCTATAATTCGGATAAAAAGTTCAGAAGGATATTCTTTTATTTTTCCTTGATTGCCATTTTTATTGCCGGTCTTGGATTGTACGGTCTGACATCCTACGTAACAGCGCAAAGAACAAAAGAGATCGGCATCAGGAAAGTCCTGGGTGCTTCTATACCGAAGATCACTGTCCTGCTTTCAAAAGAATTTCTTTACCTTGTGATCTTTGCATGTGTTATTGCACTGCCGGCAGCTTATTATTTAATGCATAATTGGCTGCAGAATTTTGCATACAGAGCAGATATAAGTGTAACGGTCTTTCTGTTTTCAGTGCTCATTTCCATAGGAATTGCCCTTCTAACTGTAAGTTACCATTCGATAAAAGCGGCACGGTCCAATCCGGTTGACAGTTTGAGGTATGAGTAAATATAGTTAGGAGTTTCTGCCGGAGGCTGATCCGCCTTTGGCGGAAAGAGTTAATAGTTAAGAGTTGAAGAGAAGGCAAAGGCTTAGACTAAGGCTGAGACTAAGAAGAAACAACCGCAGAGGCACAAAGACACAGAGAAATTGTATTGTAGGGACGGTTCATGAACCGCCCTATTCAAAAAAAACCACAAATACACTAAGTCACAAAGAAAAAAAATTAATTCTGTAGGGACCACCCCCGAGTACTCGGGGGGACAGGCAGCACAATGTGCTGTCCGTAAATAAAACCGCGGAGACGCAGAGCAAAATATTGTAGGGACGCGTGTCCCGTAATATTCGGGGGTTCGGGAATCGCCCTCATTAATTCCGGCAATTAACGTAATTCATAAAAAAAGAAGACATTGAGCAATGTCCTCTTTTCAAATGATATCTTTTATGTTCCACTGCTGAGAATTGGCGGAGGTGTCACCAGGTGATCACCCTGCGAAAACAACATATCCTCCGGTTCAAATGCCGGAACCAGTGAACAAGGGGTCATGACCCCTTGTTCAAAAACCGGATTTTTTTATAAAAATTAGTCCTTTATCTTTGTGACAATTCAATTATTATACACCGCAGAGGTGTATAGCAGCGGTCACTTCATCAATATCATCCGCTTTGTATCGGTAAATTTACCTGCATTGATTTTATAAATATATACACCGCTCGGCAATTCATTTGCATTAAATGTAATAGAATGATACCCTGCATTCATATTCCCGTTCACAAGCTCGGCAACCTCCCTGCCGCTTACATCATATACTTTGAGCGTAACTTTTGCGGCTTCGGGCAGTTGAAAACTTATTTTTGTATCGGGATTGAACGGATTGGGATAGTTTTGAGCAATTCCGAAACTTGCCGGTATTCCTTTACCATGAGTTAAGAAACCTCTTTTTGCTGTACCATATGAGCTTTGAATAGTACCTGAAAAGAGAGTATAAGTATTATCATCAACATCACATTTTAGATGAAAGGGCCAAACTGAGCATTTGAAATAAATAGTTTGTGTACCACCCCCAATAGATGTCCATGTTCCCGGATTACCACTTACGTCAGGTGCGCGATACCAATCATAAGAATAACTTCCACTTCCAAAACCCGAGGTAACATTTGCTGTAAAATAAACCCAATCATTTTCAGTAGGAGTAACATCGTACGAGATATTACCTGTTAATGGACCCGGCGAGGTATCGGATTCCTGCGAAGAAGAATTCCATTCTTGGGATCTGTATGATTTAATGTAATATGTATATAATGTCGCTTGCTGGTCAATATCTGAATCATAATAAGTTGTATAGCCGGTATTTGTTAACAATGAAAAACTTCCGCCTCCTACTTTTTTATAAATATTGTAATTATCAGCAAAAGTTACCGCATCCCAGTTTAATAACATTCTGGGCGGAGAATTAACACTTTCCACACTTAAATTCTCAGGTCCAGGCAAATTTGTAAACTGAGCCAGAGAACTGAATGAACCGTAAGCGTAAATATGGTAATAATTCATATCATGAGTATATGATGCCCCGGCAAATTTAAAGTCATTCCCTGCGTTTATCTGTATGACACCTCCCTGTGTAAATGTTCTGTTAGGTATCCCCCATGCCATGTTATGCGTTGGTGTCCTGTATCCATTTTTAGCTAAATAAATTGTATTTATACTGTGAGCGGAAAAATGCTGCGATAGTGCCCTTTCGTCCATCGTTATAAAGTCACCTGCTGTAACCATAAAATGAGGATGAGGGTGATAACTTCCATCAATTACTTCTGAAACATGATATTCATAATACAAACCTTGGGGATAAAAACTACCGTTAACCCAGTCAGGGTCAGGAGTCGATGGATCATAATGATCGAAACAGTAATCGTGATAGCAATTTAATTTATGCCCGAGTTCATGAATAGCGACTCCTGCAATAGCATTTGATATGCGTGCAACTGTTCCATAAGTTTGACCTGTAAATTGACCTGAATCAGAAAATTCCTCGCTGTATACTCTTGCCGGTGTGGGACTTTGGTCTACAAAAGTTCCTATACCAAAGGCTTCACCTAAATGTGTTGCTGGTGATGGGCCGCCTATGTCAATTTTCAAATGCCATGAATCGTTAGGATTATCTGTGACAGTAATCCCAAATTGGGTTTGATAATGCTGCACAATTTTTAGCAGTAACTGCTGATTTTATATCATCTGGATCTATATCATCCCAAGGCTCATTTTCAGCAAATGGATCATTAAAATCTTCATTATAATATACTAAAATAGTGCCGCTATACCCTTGTGAAAATATTTGTGTTGGAATTAAACATATTATTATTAAAAAATATGAAAATATTACTTTATTTGATTTCATAGCTCATCTCCTCCAATTTTTAATTTCTTATTAGAATACCTGAAAATGATACGGGAAATCCATCAATATCGCTTCCACAAACTTCGAAATCACCTTCTATAAGATTCTTTGTAATTGTATGAATCCTGAACCAAATCCATTCAACTTTCCCTAATAATCCTTCAGTATTAACTGTAAATTGATCACTAATCGTTGATAAAGATTTTATATCCAGCCATCCTATATCTTTTAACAAAACCTGCCCTCTTAAATCAGTGCCGATTTTATAATCAATCAATTTTATCTCCTTTACTACAGGTGCTTCGTAATACTTATTAGAGAATTCTTCAACTGTCATTCCATGTATTTTAATTACGAAATAGTTACGTGTAATAACTTCAGGTTCCGTAGTGCATTTACAGCTAAAGGCAGGTAAAATTAATATTAAAGAAATATATAAAAGCTTTTTAAACATCATTATACCTCTATTTTATTTTTTTCTTCGTCTTCTCTATAAAGCTTTTAACAAGATTGTCTGATTCAAAAGTTAGAAGTTCATCCAGCGTTTTTTTTACTTTTTCCTTATCTTTCATAAAACTTATTGAGGTAATCACAGCTATACGGTCTAGAAAATCTTCTTCTCCGGAATAAATCCTCTTTAAATGCTTTATCATCTTTTCGCTTTTTATTTTACCTGCAGCTTCAATAACTGCCCTTCTAATATTCTGATTTTGGTCATCCAGAAATGGTATCAGAAGATCAACGCAGTCATCTTTGCCGTAATCGCTTATGGCTGCAATATAATGATATTTTATTCTGCTGTTATTGCTGGTTTGTAATAAATCTATTAGAATCTGATATAATGACTCCTCCTTTAATCTGCCTGCAGCCATAATACCTTCAATTTTTATTGCAACATTGCTGCTATATAATAAAGACGAAACAAATTCAAGATCGTCACTATCCAGAAGATATTGCATATCGTTTAACAGCATCCATTTGATCCTTGAATTTTTTAGATATGTAAATATATTTTTTAATTCTCCTTTGTGATTATTTGAAAAAATATTGTTATTTGAATTATATTGTTCCAGAAGTAGTTCTATATCATCTTTGCATCGAGGACTAAAAAAACCAGAACAGCTGCTAATTGAAAAAGACGCTTCGTTATTTTTCTTTAAGAACAACAGCACTTCAGTATCTTCTGAAAGGTATATTTCATGTTCTTTAAAAACTCCATTATATAGAGATGTTTTAATCTCAATTTCTTTTTTAATATTGCCTTTTATACAAGTTTCAATCTCAAAAACAGCTTTATGAAATTCCTTTCCAACATCAACTTTTTTGACTGTACCAATAGCTATTAAATCCGCATCTTTAAACAGTCTTGCAAAATTAAAAGTATAATCCGGCTGGAGTGTATTACCCATGCTGAAATTTGTAATCAAAATTACCAGCATACATACAGTTAATATTTTAATTTTCATTGGTTTTCCTTTCATTTTGATTTTAAGTGTTCAAA
>JBHPGK010000043.1:0-19008 GCA_042570605.1 Candidatus Zhuqueibacterota bacterium | reverse complement strand
ACCTGTTCTAACGTCTTTCCTTTATGGTAGTAGATTACGACCCCGAGTAATCCACCCCGAGGACTCGGGGGACACGCGGGGCAGGCTGTCGCTTCGCTCCTCGTAATGACAGAACGGACGGTTATTACAGTGCCTTAAAAAAAATACCTTCGCGTCTCTTCATACCTTTGCGTCTTTGCGAGAGATAAATGAGACGCATTGCCCACCGCCTTTGGCGGAACAATAAATTCTTTTATTTCATTAAAATAAACGAATCTGTTTTCTCCACTTCTTTACCCGAAACCTTATCTTTGACCTTTACTTTTAATTCATATTTACCAATACGCAGTTTTGACAGGTCAAATGATGTATAATCAAATGTATCGATTTTATTACCGGTCTCTTTTTTATCAAACGAGATAGATTCCTTCATACCCCTGCCTTTGAATAATTTTCTCCATATTGATTCTTTGTCCTCAAGAAGTTTTATTTCGTACGTAATGTCATATCTGGTTCTGCCGTTTTTACCAGGTGTGAGATTATAAATTTCATAGTAAATAAAGATATGTCCCTTCCTGCTCACTTCAAAGAAAGGATATGGAGTGATGTTCAACCCGTTTTTACGATATTTGTCTTCGGATTCAGCATCTTTTATATTAAAAGCAAATTGAATATCGCTCAATGATAATAATTTAGTATCGTAATCATCCACTTGAACATTCTGCGAATAAATCCCAATTTTTTTCCCTTCAGGATTTCTCATCTGTACGTAAAGAGTATAATTGCCGCGGGGCACTAAATATTTCAACTGGTTCACTGCAATACCTTCTTTCGCCTTTTTATCACTTGAAAAGCTAAATGAGACCGTGTCGTTTATTATACGGATAAAATTTGAATCGATAAATGCAGTGTAAAACCTGATACTTGAGGAATAATTATCATTTTCACCGGTGAATTTTAGATCCTGAAGATTTAATCCAAATGCGATCTCACATCTTGTATCAATACGCGGGTCTCTAAAGGATGCAATTCTGTGACCGAAATTAAGGTGTGACTCTTTATTGTTGGATGGGAAATAATTGATTATTTTCTTATTGGATAATTCATCTTTAAGTATTTCATATTCAGCACAATCAGCAGAAATTTCTAAAGCAAGTTCCTGGCTGTTTTCAGGCAACATATCTACTCTGGCAGCCATCATTGCATAAATACCTCCTAAGTGCCAGCGTTCTCTGAACAAACCGGAAGTAATTGAATATACATTTTCCCCAAATTTATGTTCATGAATTTTAACTTTCGAAGCCAGAAAAATCATATTTGGTATTATTAAAAAGGGTCCATTTACAGAAGCAAAATCGAAAGCCATTGCATAATTAAGTCTCTGATAAATCCACGATTCAGTATGAAGCGCCCCGTAATTAATAATGTGTCTGTTATCCGGTTCTCCATATTTTAAATATATCTCTCCCCTGTCATCAAAACCGGATATTGTGCGGGCACGATAAGCTTTTAAAACATAATCCAACCGCCTGTCAAATTCATTTATCACTTCGTTTTCATTATCAAATGGTGTAACATCCAATATCATAAATTGATTTTTTATATAATTATTTTTTTCATGAATCTTATCCAGTTTTAAATATTCATTTCTCTGGTTTTCATTAAGGATAGTCAGGAATGCGTTTTCCTTTATAGAATTCTTTTCATAAAAAATAAATCCGTCTCTAATAAATGCTTCGCCTTTTTTATTGAGTTCACCATTCTCTGAGAAGAATTTTACCCCCAGACTTCTTAAAACATAATCTCTTAGCGCGGGATTATCGCTTTCTATTGTGATAAAAAACTCTTTCTTAAGATATTTGGGCATTTTATAAATTGCGGAATTAAACAACTCATATGTCTTTGATTCATTGTTCAGATTAAAATAAATGATCCCCAGATCAAGCAGGGGCTGGTAAACACTTTCATTTTTCTCCAGTGCCAATCCTTCATTATAAAATTCTATCGCTTTATCAACGCTGTCCTTCAGAAAAAATTTCCATCCAAGCATATAGTAAAGTTCAGGTTTTTCAAGACCCATTTCATAAGCTGCATTTAAAAGGGGTAATACTTTCTTCTTTTGCTCAAAATAATAGTTGCCGGCATTATCCAGGAATTCAGCTATTCCGAAACAAAGCTCCGGGTCCGCTTCTTCCTTTTCGAGCAGTTCGGTTATATATTCAACTGCCTGGTCTTCCGCACCTTTCGAATAATAACACCATCCAAGATGAATTTTCGCTTCTGTAAAATCGGGGTCAATTTTTATTGCCCTTTTGATAAACTCTTCAGGGTATATCCTTAATTTGTTGTAGTTCCCGCCTTTGTAGTAGGCAATACCTTTGCCCAAATGTGCTTCTTTACATTTTTTGTCCAGTTTTATGGCTTTATTGAAGGTTTTAACGGCATCTTTATACTCTTTTTCTTCAATTAGCTGATATCCTTTATCAGTTAGAGCTTTTGCCTGTTCTTTTTTATCGGTCTGGGGAGAGAAAAGCAGGATTAATGAAATTATTATTGTGTAAAGCATATTTTTATTCCATTAATTTTTTTTTATTTTAGCTTTATTTATAATAACACTCAATTTTTGATCCCTTGTAATGCTTTATTGTTGAAGTAATTCGTAAATTCCTGTTAGCAAGGGGTCATGACCCCTTGTTCATATACGTGATTTTACCTGTTCTAACGTCTTTCCTTTATGGTAGTAGATTACGACCCCGAGTAATCCACGCCAGAGGCGGACACGCGGGGCAGGCTGTCGCTTCGCTCCTCGTAATGACAGAATGGGCGCGTACAGTGGCCTTAAAAAACAATTTTGCGTCTCTTCCGGTACCCTCCGCGTCTTTGCGAGAGATAACTGAGACGCATTGCCCCGCAGGGCACGGCATGCGTCTCTACATTAAATATATACAATAAAAATTAATAATTATTCCCGTTAATATTGAATTGAATTTCATAAAAAAATCCCGCCATTACAGCGGGATCTTTAAACAAAACCTTTATTGTGTCTTTTTACAAATATTTAACAAATTTCTTTTTATTCAGATAGTCCACCATTTTGTTAATTTCTTCTGTTTTATCCCTCGGGCATACAAGGACAACATCATCAGTATCGATTACAACCATATCATTTATACCGAGGCAGGCTATAAGGCGGTTATTGCTGTAGACAAGGTTAAAATTTGAATCCCTGAGTACTCCTTCACCAATAACTACATTATTCTTTTTATCCTTTTTACCAAGCCTGTAGAACTCTTCCCAACCGCCGATATCGCTCCATCCAAAATCACCTTTCAATACGGCAACATTTTCAGCTTTTTCCATAACTCCGTAATCAATGGAGATTGCTTCTATCCGTTTATACTCCTTTACCAGCGTACTGTTGAAATTATCAGTTCCAATGCTGTCTCTGATCTTCATCAGGATTTCATAAAGGTCAGGTAAATTTTTCTTAATTTCTTTCAGGATAGTTTTCACCTTCCATATAAACATCCCGCTGTTCCACAAAAAGTCACCGCTTTTAAGAAATCTCTTAGCTGTTTCAAAATCAGGTTTTTCTGCAAAAGTTTTCACCTTAAACACATCAAAACCCGGATGTATATCGATCTCATCGTTGAACTGGATATACCCGTAACCGGTTGCAGGCCTGGTAGGAGTAATTCCAATCGTAACAAGTGTGCCATCTTCGGCAGCTTTACATGCATTTTTCAGAACTTTCCTGAATTCTTTATCATCGATTATCAGATGGTCTGCAGGCAGTACCACCTGTACGGCTTCAGGGTCGATCTTTTCCAGAAGGACAGCAGACAGGCCAATACACGGAGCAGTATTTCTTCCAAAAGGTTCGGCAATAATATTTTCCTCCTTGACAGAAGGTAGTAATTCAACTGTTTTTTTCTTCTGTACCTCATTAGTAACTATAAAAATGTTATCATCCTTAACTACCGGTTTCAGTCTGTCAACCGTGTTCTGGATAAGGGCTTTCTCACCGAAAAGGCGCAAAAACTGTTTAGGATTTTCACGTCTGCTCCAGGGCCAGAATCTTTTACCAACTCCACCCGCCATTATCACTGCATACATTCTGCCTCCACTAACTTGTTAAAATCATTTTACCTTTATATACCAGATTAACATCACCTGCTAAATAAAACCGCTCTTCTCTCATGTCGATGGTCAGTTCACCACCCGGGAAATTCAGAGAAACCGGAAAGGACATATTTTTAATTTGGTTTAAAACTATTGCGCAGGCAGTTGCTCCTGTCCCACACGACAGGGTTTCATCCTCAACACCCCTTTCATATACCCTGACATAAATCTTTCCGTCTTTCCTTATTTCAATAAAATTTGCATTGGTGCCTTCAGGTGCAAATAATTTATGATATCTTATTTTTCTCCCGGTCTCCACCACTTCAAAATCAAGATCATCAACAAATAGAACAACATGGGGTACGCCAGTATCAATTTTATACCCTGAGTGCGATTTATTATTATCAATATTATCTATCTCCACTTTTACCGGGGATCCCTTTGCCAGGATCTCAAATTCTATTCTATCAGTAAAAATAGCGCCTGAATGAATTCCATCAATTACTTCTACCTTCTGCATCATTCCCGCAATACCCTGATAATAAGCAAAAAACAATGCGGATCTTCCTGCGTTTCCACACATAGTGGATTCAAAACCATCAGCATTAAAATATCTTATCCTGTAATCAGCTTTATCGGAATCCTCTATTAATATGACCCCATCCGCACCAACAGATCTCCTGCGTGTGCAGATCCTGCGGAACAATTTGTTTTCTTTTCCGGAAAACATTTTGTCGCGGTTATCTATAAAAATAAAGTCATTGCCGGCAGCTTCCAGTTTCCAGAAATTGTATGATCTTGGAGATTTCATATTAAAATATCTTTATTAATTGAATATCTGTTTTCTTTAAAAATTCCGACAGGTTCTTTTTTACTGCCCTGGAAACCGAGTCCAGTTCAGTGGCGGTGTTTCTCAGCAGCATATAAATTTCATCATCCGATATAAGTTTACCGATAGTCCCCTTACCATCCTCTATATTATTCATAACCAGATTCAGAGAACCGGAAAGAGAATCAAGAGTATTTGTGAAATTAATAAACTTGTTTATAGACTGTTTTATTTTTTCACCGCTGCCGTCAAATATTTCCGAAATATTCCTTGTGGAACTGCTTATATTCCGGAGTATACCGGACATATCCTCTTCATTGTTTTCAAGAAAAGATCTTAAAGAGTTTGTTGAAACCGAAAGATTATCGATAATCCTGTCAAGTTTGTCAAACCTTTCAGGACTGTTCAAGACCTGATTAATATATATTAAAGTGGTATCCAGCTTGGAAAGGGTACTGCCCATATTTTCAGCAAGATTTATAAGATAGGGTGCCATTTCAAGCAGTCCGCCGTAATTTTCACCGTATATTGTACTATTCTCAGCCAACAAACCGGAACCTGAACCGGCAAACAATTCAATCTTTTTACCACCCATTATTTCCTGGTTTTCAATATGTGCATTAGCGTCTGAATATAATTTTACGCTATTGTTAATGGATACTTCTACAATTACATTGTTATCTCCTAATGAAATTCTATTTACCCTGCCGATAACCACTCCCCTGATCGCTACGGGTTCACCAATAAGTAATCCAGCCGAAGATTCAAAAACAATGTTTATCTTATACTTATCTTTCTGGTAATTAAATCCTTTTCCCCAGACTATTATAAAAAACAGGAGAAACAGAGCAACCAGGGAAAAGAGTCCGACTTTTAATTGAGCATCTTTTTTTCCCATAAAATATTTTTTCCATTTTTTATTTATTAAAAAGTTTTTTCAACAATACCTTTTTACTCTGTGGAAGATCCCTGCATTCCAATTCAACACCCATATCCATTATTTTCCTGAAACAGCTTATTTCATCTTTATTTAAATAAACGTAGGTCAGGAATTGCACAGCTTCATTCTTAAAATGCAGACCTCCGATATTAATTGAACTAAGATTACCGCCAAGCTCCAAAAGACGGAGTGCATCAAACGGAGATTCCATCAGAAGAATAAATTTTCTATTATTTAAATCATCTGATTTTAACAATTGAGCCGTCTGTTCTACGGAAAGAAATATTATCTCGATTGAATCTGGAATAGTGGAACTATAGAGTTCTTTTTCCATATCAGAATCAGCTATTTCATCATTACAGACTACTATTACTTCAGGATTAAGAAACGAGCCCCAGCCGACAATCACCTGCCCGTGAATAAGTCTGTCATCAATTCTAACGATCCCTTCAGGCAATCTATTCTCCTTTTATCCCATTTATTGCATCAGATTTTAAAACTTCCACTAACTCATCAATTCCATACTGAGAACATTTTGAGATCAGAGATACCAGCATTGCGAGGTTAAATCCGGATATTACACGGATTTTTTTTTCTGAAATATCTTTTGCAGCTATGGATGCACTCATCCAGCATGAACCACCAAATATATCGGTTAAAATTAAAACCTCTTCAGCTTTTAAATTTTGTATAAAATCCTTTAAATATTCCTTTAGATCAGCGAGTGCTTTGTTCTCATTAGACAGAAGGTGAATATTTTCTGTTTTTCCAATAATCATTCCAACTGTTTCCAGAACCGACCTTGAGAGATCACCATGTGAAAATAATATGGTCTCGATCATAAATTTATGAACTTTCTAAATCCCGATGATACACTTTAACATCAAAATCATTTACTTGTAGAAATTTATATATGTCTTCAGCTATTACAACAGAACGGTGTTTTCCTCCGGTGCATCCGACGGAAATATTTATACTCTGATTTTTTAAATTTGCAGAATTATGAACAAAAAAATCAACAAAATCTTTCAGCTTATCCAAATATTCTATAGAGTAATCTTCTTTTAATACAAAATTTTCTATCTCTTCATTTAATCCATCTAATGGTCTTAAATAATCAACATAATGCGGGTTCGGTAGAATCCGTGCGTCAACAATCATGTCAGAGTTTACCGGTATGCCGTTGCTGAATCCAAATGATATAATTTGAATTTCCATTTAAAATATAATACCTCGTATATTGCTGATAAATTTTAATATTGAGATTCTTCGCTGCGCTCCCCGCTTACTTCGGGACAGGCAGAATGACGAAATAGCTCAAATCATCAGCGTCATTCTGATCCCGGTAAACCGGGAGAAGTGAAGAATCTCATTGTTCAATTGATATTTTTAACTTCACACAGGTACATTACACAAAATACCGTGCGAAAAATAATTATTCAGTATCACCTTTCAATATTTTCTTCAACTTGATCTGATAATCCAGTTTTTGAATAAGGCGTTTATTTAATTCTTCAGCAGGATTATATCCATATATTCTAAGTAAATAGTTCAACGCAATCGCTTCTGAAATAACAGTAATATTCTTCCCGGGGAATATAGGCAGCCTGATAATCGGAATCTTTACGCCAAGCATTTCGGAATATTCGGTTTTCAGACCTGTCCTGTCATATTCGACAATGTCCTTATGGTCTTCAAGCCGCACTTCTATTTCCACCCGTTTTTGTATTCTTACGGCACGAATACCAAAAATGTTCATTACATCTATGATGCCCAAGCCTCTGATTTCCAGGTAATGCCTGAGAATCTCCCTGGGTTTCCCAATTAAAACCGATCCTTTTTCTCTTTTTAATTCAACTGCATCATCTGCAACAAGCCTGTGTCCCCTTTCAACGAGGTCTAACGCAATTTCACTTTTACCGATCCCGCTTCTGCCGGTTAGCAAAATTCCAATTCCATATACATCCACAAGAGTACCATGAATAACTTCACAGGGTGCGAATTTATCTTCGAGATAATCAAGCAGAACCGCATATAACTCATTGGTATCCACCGGGGAACTTAATATCGGTATTTTTGCTTCATTGCATGTTTTGAGAAAAAAATCCGGGACCACATTATTCCTTGATACGATCAAACATGGCGGTTTAGACAATTTAAAAAACTTCCTGGCATTTATTATAATTTCAGATTCATCTTCCGAACTCAGAAAATTTATTTCCACATTTCCCAGTACCTGAAGCCTGTATTCGCCAAATCCCTCGCAATAACCGGCAAAAGCTAATCCCGGCCTGGATATTACTTTATCTTTTATCTTTTTATTAAATCCGACTTTATCACCAAGCAATGAAAAAGACAGTTCTTTTTCATTTTCCTCGTACAGAGATTTGATGGTTATGTCCATTTATTCTTCCTCTTCTTCAAACAGACTTGGTATTTCCTCGCTGGATTTCAATACCTTTTTATGTTTCTCGCCTCTTAATTTCCCTTTATATTTTTTCAGTTGACGTCCAATTTTTGAAACAGCCTGGTCTATACTTTTATATATATCTTCCGAACTTGCTTTAACTGAAAGAACATTATTATAAACATTAATTTTAATTTCAGCAATTTGTTTTTCCTTAATATAGTCCACAATTATATCACAATCTATAATGGCATCATATAACTTTTGCAGTTTTTTAACTTCATCCTGTGCATATTCTTTTAACTTATCAGGTGCTTTATAATGTCTTGCAGTAAAATTAATTCTCATAATATCCTCCAGGTTTACAAGTTTTAAATATAAACGGTCATTCACCCGATCTCGGATGAGCCTTTTTGTATATATCTTTTAACCGTGCAGGTGTTAAATGTGTATAGATTTGAGTAGTGGAAAGTGATCTATGCCCGAGCAGTTCTTTAACACCACGGATACTTGCCCCTCTATTGACCATATGAGATGCGAAAGAATGTCTTAATTGATGGGGGTAAATTTTTTCCCCCTCCGACACTTCTCTAAATCTCATTTCAATCATTCTTTGTATAAATCTTGGACTCAGTCTTTTTCCTGATTTGTTCAAAAACAGTGCTTCAGTCCCCGGTTTATTTTTCAAAAATTCTTTTCTTACATTTAGATATTCATCCAATGCTTTTAAAGCAGGTTCACCTACAGGAACAAGCCTTTCCTTAGAACCCTTCCCTAAGACCTTCATTATTCTTTTCTTATGATCAATATCAAATAAATTCAATTTTTCAACTTCTCTTAATCTTAAACCACACCCATATAGTATTTCAATAATAGCTTTATCCCTGATTGAAAATTTATTGCAGGTTTTAATAGATTCGATTGCACTAATTACTTCGTCCTCTGTCAAAAACCTTGGAAGTTTTTTTTCAATTTTCGGTATTTCTAATACAGCAGTAGGATCCCTGTCAATTATTTCCTCCCTCAATAAATACTTAAAAAACGTCTTTAAAGCTGATATCTTTCTCCTGATACTTCTATTTGAAACTCCCCTTCTGGAAAGGTTTATCATAAAATTTTTAGCTGAATTTCTATTTATTTTTCTAATATTCGGAGGAGGCTTTCTCCGGTTTAAAGTGATAAAATCGATAAACTGGTCAATATCGTTCATATAAGATTTTAAAGTAAACTCAGAGTAACCTCTTTCTTTTTGTAGAAAATTTTTAAATTGCTCTAAATAGATCTGCATTTTAAGGATTTATTTTGAAAGTGGATTTGCATTTAGGACACTGAAGGTACTCTAATCCACTTTTATTTGTTTTTCTTTCCAAATAATTATTTTCGCATTTTTCACAGTCTTTATTCTCAACATGATATCTGGATATAAAGTTACAATCCGGATATTTAGTACAGCCATAGAACCAGCTTTTTTTCCCTCTTCTTT
Organism: Candidatus Zhuqueibacterota bacterium; assembly: GCA_042570605.1. Taxonomy (GTDB): domain Bacteria; phylum SM23-31; class SM23-31; order JBHPGK01; family JBHPGK01; genus JBHPGK01. The sequence goes on along the minus strand of JBHPGK010000043.1, from coordinate 9,248 downwards.
TAACGATATCTCCGGTACAGTCCTTAAAAGGACATTTGGCAAGAGCTATCGGCTTTGTGTTTTTACAGTCCGGATAATTTGAACAAGCTAAGAACTCGCCGAATTTTCCTTTTTTCACTACCATTTTAGAGCCGCATTTTTCACAGTCAATTTCTGTTTCTTCGGGCTTTTCTCTCTCCATAAGAGGTTTGGTACTCTTACATTTTGGAAAATCACTGCAGGCATAAAATTTACCGCTTCTGCCCCATTTGATTACCATTTTAGAGCCGCATTTTTCACAGTTGATATCTGTCACTTCCTCGATCTCTTTCCTGATCTCGCTTTTCATTTTATTTAATTTCTGCATGTACTCATTAAAAGGCTCATAAAATTCCCTGATAACATCAACAGATTCTTTTTCCCCGGATTCTATCAGGTCAAGTTTATCCTCCATTTGTGCAGAGAATTCTACATTGAATAAATCCGACAAATTTTTCACAAGGATTTTATTAACATCGATTCCAAGTTCTGTCGATTTAAGTGCTTTTTTGTCCCTCTCAATATACTTCCTGTCGAAAAGTGTTCCGATTATAACGGCATATGTGCTCGGTCTGCCGATGCCCTTCGCATCCATTTCCTTCACAAGAGAACTTTCATTATATCTCGGCGGCGGCTGGGTAAAATGCTGTGTGCCTGTCAGATCTTCCAGATTCAGTTCATCGCCTACTTTCAATTTTGCAGGGATAGTTTGATGTTTTGCATTTTCTTCATCATCAATTTCTCGAAAAACCTTTAAGAAACCGCTGAATTTCATTATTAAATCCGAAGCTCTGAAAAGGTAGTCATCAGCATAAATATCGCATGTGACCTGGTCATATAATGCATCCTTCATCTGTGTTGCGACAAATCTATTCCAGATAAGCTCATAAATTTTATATTCATCCTTTGTAAGGAAACCTATTACAGAATCAGGAGGTCTGTTAGAATACGACGGTCTAATCGCTTCATGAGCATCCTGCGCTCTTTTCTTGTTCTTAAAAACTCTCTGTGCGGTAACCAACTGGTCGTGTCCGTACTTTGTCTCAATATATTTTCTAATTGAATTTACCGCACTTTGGCTTACCCTGACCGAATCTGTTCTAATATATGTAACCAGACTGACATTTCCTTCTTTACCCAGTTCAACTCCTTCATACAGCTTCTGTGCAATTGACATCACTCTTTTAGTGCTCATCCCGAATCTTTTAACAGCTTCCTGCTGCAGAGTACTTGTAATAAATGGAGGATAAGGCCTCTTTTTAATTTCCTTTTTCACTAAACTCTTAACAATAAACCGGGATTTCTTTGCTGCGTCAATAATCTTATCAGCTTCTTCCCGGCTGCTGATTTTGGCTTCTTTTTTCCCTACCTTAATCAGTTTCGCTTCAAAAACAGGTAAATCTGAATATTTTAATTTCGCAATTAATTTCCAATATTCAACTTCTTTAAAATTTACGACTTCATTTTCCCTGTCACAGATAAGCCTTAAAGCAACAGACTGAACCCTTCCTGCACTGAGCCCTCTGTAAATAACTTTCCACAAAAACGGACTGACCATAAAACCGACAAAACGGTCTAAAATCCTTCTCGCTTTTTGCGCTTCTACAAGATTTAAATTTATCGAATGGGGATTCTTTATTTCGGCTTGTACTGCTTCTTTAGTAATTTCATTAAACAGAACCCGGTGAATTTTATTGTTTAGAGAATCTGATATTTCCATTGCTACATGATTAGCAATAGCTTCCCCTTCACGGTCAGGGTCAGTTGCAATAAATATATGATCAGATATTTTTGCATTTTCCCGGAGAGATTTTATGACTTTATTTTTCCCCTCAATAGTAACATACTCCGGTTCAAATCCTTTATCAATATTAATTCCTAATTTAAATGCAGGCAGATTTTTTATATGTCCGGAAGTAGCAAGAACTGTAAAGTCCTTTCCCAGATATTTACTTATTGTTTTAGCTTTGGAAGGAGATTCAACAATTAATAGAGATTTTGACATTCAGAAGTCCCTTTACTATTTTAACACCAAATTTCCAGGAATTGTTCACTTTTTTTCTTTTGAATAAACACATCCGCAGTAGCCCTGCCTGTAAAGATCAAATTTTTTTGATAATTCAATGCTTTTTTTGTAGCCGTCTTTTTTTTTGAAATTTTCAGGGACAAATTCCAGATCAAGTTTAGATGCAATATCCTGCCCGATATTGTTAATTTTATCAAAATCCTTATGAGGACTTATTGATAAAGTTGATGTAAACTTTCTGATACCCAGTTCTTTTGCTTTCAGCCCGGTATTTTCAAGTCTTATTCTAAAACAAACATCACACCTTTTACCCCGCTCAGGCTCTTTTTCCAGCCCTTTTACACCTGAAAACCAGAGCTCAGGATCATATTTCCCGGTGATCAATTCAACGTAATAAAATTCAGCAATCTTTTTAATTTCATCTTTTCTGGCAGAATATTCAGTTTCAGGATGAATATTCGGATTGTAAAAAAACAGAATAATCTCGTAATTATTCAACAATTTTTCAATTGAAGCAGATGCACAGGGTGCGCAGCATGAATGCAAAAGGATTTTTTCCATTTATATTATAAAATACTCACAAATTAACAATCTATAATACCGGCAACTCCGCTAATCGCATATTAATAGACTAATAACTTATTCCTTTACGACCCAGACCTTAACTTTACCTTCAACATCATGATAAAGTTTAATGTTTATTGTATATATCCCCAAAGCTTTGATCGGTTCTTCGAGAATGATTTTCTTTTTATCAATATCATAACCTTTATCTTTAAGCAGGTCTGATATTGTCTGAGAAGTAACTGAGCCAAAAATTTTATCCTCACCACCAACAGCCACACTGGCAGTCAAAGATACTTTCCCAAGCTCTTCAGCAAGCTTTTCTGCTGCAAGTTTTTCTTTATTGACTTTGATCAAGTCCTGTCTTTTTTCTGCTTCTAAAGTTTTCAGATTGCCCTTTGAAACCGTCATTGCTATACTTTTTGGTAAAAGAAAATTTCTGGCAAAACCAGGTTTGACTTCTACGATATCTCCGATTTTTCCAAGGCTATCATAATCTTGACGAAGTATTACTTTCATTTCTAATTACCTCTATGATTTTATCTTGGTGTATCAATAATATATGGGATCAAAGCAACTTGCCTTGCTCTTTTCACAGCAGTTGCCAATTGCCTTTGATGTTTAGCACAGGTTCCCGAAATCCTTCTTGGAATAATCTTTCCACGTTCAGTGGTAAATTTATTAAGCCTTTTATCATCTTTAAAATCAATAAAATGATCCCTGTTTTCACAAAACCTGCACATTCTTTTTGCTCGTTTTAACATTTATCCTCCTGATTATTTCCTGTTAATTACTTATTTAAATCAAAGTTTCAAATTGCTGAAACCCAGGTCTTCTACATTATGAGAAAAGTCATGCGAATCTAAATCATGAACTTTATTTGCCTTTATTTCAACAATATTCTTAATTATCGGCAATGATTTAAAAATGTCATGAGTTTTCTTTTTCTCTTTTCTCTTTTCTGGCAGCTTCTTTGGCTCTTTGAAACTCACGGTTTTTCAGATCTTTTTTTGTATACCTGACCGTCATATACCGTAAAATGTTTTCGTTAATATTGAAATATTCTTCAAATTCCTTATTTACTGCCGGCTCGGTCTCATGTTCCATTACGACATAAAATCCGTATTGTCTTTTGTTGATCTCATAAGCTAACCGTCTTTTACCCATACGGTCTAATTCAAGGATTTCTCCCTGATGCTTTTTAATGATATCCGTTACTTTTTCAATTATCTGGTTTGTAACCTCGTCTGGCAGACCTGGATCAATAATGAAGACTGTTTCGTAGTAATTTTTCATTTCAAACCTCCCTATGGACTTTTAGTTAGGGCCCCAATATCTGTTTTTTGGAGCAGAGAGATTTCACTGCTTTTTGTAGGGGCTTGTAATTCAGAAAATTTTACTAAACAATTTTATAACTATTTAGAAACTTAATAATATTTGTATGTTTAAATTTTTCCTTCGTTAATAATATTTTTAATCAGTTTTCAATTTCCATGCTGTTATACATATTCATAACTTTATCCAGACCGTAATCCAGCCAGTCAAGAATTCCGTCTCTGGCATGGACAACAACAAATTCAGCAATTTTCCATTCTTTTTTTGAAAACTCCGATAAAACAAAATGTGAATCATCATCTTTTCTTTTATCAGAATTTATTCCAAGTCTCAATCTTGTAAATTCTTCAGTACCGAGGCTCACAATTGTGGATTCAAGTCCTTTGTTACCCCCCGATCCTCCTTTGGGTCTGAATCTCAGTTTTCCAATATCAAGATCAAGATCATCACAAACAATCAATACATTTTCCAAATCAACTTTATAGTAATTAACTGTTTCGGCAACAGCAATTCCACTATTATTCATATATGTTGTCGGTTTTACAAGGATTATATCTTTATCCTTATATTTTGTCTTTAAATAATAATATTTTCCTTTCCCCGGTTTAAATTTTTCATTTAAAGCTGATGCAAGGCTGTCAAGAACCAGAAATCCATAATTATGCCTTGAATAAGTATATTTCTGCTCCGGGTTTCCCAAACCGACAATAAGATACATTCTTATTTACTTTCCTCTTCCTCACCCTCTTTATCTTTAGCTTCTTCAACCTCTTTCTCTTCTGCTTCCTCCCCTTCTGCAACTTCTTCTTCTTCTTCTTCTTCAACAACTTCTTCTACTACCTTAATTGTAATTACATGGGCAATCAGTTTATCGGGACTTTCGATGAAAACAACATTCTCCACATCCAGATCTTTTACATAAACTGCATCCCCCATTTGAAGCTTAGTAACATCAATTTCTATTTTATCAGGTATATGCCTCGGCAGGCATTTTATTCTAACTTCTTTATTAGGATGCTCAATCATACCGCCGGTCCTTACTCCTTCAGGAGTACCAATAAGCTCGATCGGGACATTTAATTCAAGTTCTTTCCCTTTCTCTATACCCAGGAGATCAAAATGTACAAGTTTACTGGTTACAGGATCGACCTGGACTTCTCTAAAAATACATAACTGATCTTCCCCGCCCTGGACATTTAGATTTATAAGGCTGTGGTCAGAACTTAATATAGCTTGAAGAGCTTTATAGTCAACTTCCAGAGAGATTGCCTCTTTACCTTCAATATAATAGACGCCCGGGACCTTACCGGATTCTCTGATCATTCTAATGTCACTTTTATGCTCTCTCTTACTTAAAACCGCCTCTAATTTGACATCTGCCATCGTTTCATTCTCCTATAAAAAACTTATTTTTCAAACAATGAACTTATAGATTTTTCTTCATGAATACTCTTTATTGCCTCACCAAAAACACTTGCCACAGTTTCGACTTTGATCTTTTTTATCTTTTTATTATTGGCCAGAGGTATTGTATCACTTATTATAAGCTGTTTAAGAGGTGATTTTTCAATTCTTTCGATTGCCTCACCGCTCAGGACACCATGTGTAGCAATAGCCATCACAGATTTTGCACCAATATCCATGATTTTCGCTGCAGCTTTTGTCAGCGTACCGGCAGTATCCACTATATCATCAATTATAACACAATTTTTTCCTTTAACGTCACCAATAATATGGACAATATCAGCTTTATTGTGTTCGTCTCTTCTTTTATCGGAAATTGCCAGATCTCCATTCAGTCTGCTGGCATATGCTCTTGACATTTTTGCACTCCCAACATCAGGTGCAACGATCACAAGGTCTTTTATCTGAATTTTTCTCAGCATATTCAAATAAACTAAAGATGCATACAAATGATCGACCGGAAGATTAAAGAAACCCTGAATAGCGGGTGCATGAAGGTCCATTGTAAGCACACGGTTTGCACCGGCGGTTTCCAGCAGATCGGCAATTAATTTACACGAAATTGATACACGAGGCTTGTCTTTTCTCTCCTGTCTTGCATAACCGAAATAAGGTATAACTGCAGTAATATTTTTTGCAGAAGCTCTCTTAGCCGCATCAATTAATATCAATAGTTCCAATAGGTTTTCAGCAGGTGCATGTGTAGACTGGACGATAAAAACATTTTTACCTCTGATATTATCCTCATATTTCACCCAGATCTCCCCATCCTCAAACTTCTTCAGTGTAACGCAACCGAGTTTTTTCCCAATTGCTTTGGCAATTCTTTCTGCCAGTACGGGGTGTGAGGATCCACTCACTACAACAAGTTTGTCTAAACTCATATTTTCCTGATAATTTAAATATTTACATTTAAATAGCTGGGGTGGGAGGATTCGAACCTCCGAATGCAGGATCCAAAACCCTGTGTCTTGCCACTTGACGACACCCCAATTTCAAGAACCTTTAATTTAACATATTTAGTTGAAAATGTCAATAAAAATAGAAGTGGGAAATAACCGGGAATTCTTGGAGACCCCAATTTCATATATCTAAAATAAAATTAATATTTCAAAAATCCAAAGGAAATTTAAGTTGTTTCGATTAAACTCGATTTTGCCTTAATTAATAAATGTATGCACATCATTTAAGGATTACCATATATGTCATCCCGAACTTGTTTCGGGATCTCCTTATCAAATTTTTAGATCCTGATCCCGCTTAGTGGGAGAGGATGACAGTTCCGGGCTTCAAAAGCTTTTAAGAACGAGTTGTGTCACACACACTTTCAAGGGAAGGATAGATTCTGAAATCGAGGAGATAAACCTCCCCGGTGAATGCTGTCTACAAGAGGTAGATCCGCTTCTGGTGGAAAAGCCACATAAATGCTGCAATAGGCGAGTGCAGCTCTTCTATAATAACACCTTAAATTTATATTTTGTAAAAGGGGACTAAAAATTGAGTACTATATTTATTATAAAATGATGTATTAAAAATAATGTTATGAGGGGTAAAAATGCTTAATACAATAATAATATCATTTTTTCTGCTTTTCTCCCCCCAGACCGACAAAAAAGAACAGGCAAAAGCTTTGGCAAATAAAGGTTACCAGCTTATTGAAGAAAAAGAATATAAGGAAGCTGTTAAAACATTTGATAAAGCTATAAAACTGGATAAAAACTTCAAAGAAGCACATTTGGGTAAAGGAATTGCCTACTACAAAGGCGGGAACTATAACAGGTTAAGGATATACCCGGAAGAATTCATAAAAAGAGCGTTAAAAATTGATCCTTTTTATATAGATGCAAAAATTCATCTTGGATGGGCTTATTTTTATAAAGGCAATATAGAGGAATCCGTAGATCATTTCCGAAACCTCTTAAACCAAATTAAAAACAATGCGGATGTAGATTATCAGGCAGCAAAGTTTTTTAATGGTTTGGAAAACTTTTATTATCATGATAAGATAAAAGTTTTTGATCTTTTGAAAAAATCGAAAGATTTGGGATGCGAAGTATCCGACCTGTATTATATGCTTGGTTGGAAATATTTTTTAAAAGACAGCATGGAGCATGCCCTGCAAATGTACGATAAAGGATTAGGTTTAGAAAAAAATGATAGAAATTTTATTCCTTATCTCGAATCAGGTATAATATATGTCAATATGGGTGACAGTCTCAAAGCGGAAGAACAGTTTTATTTAGCTTTAGAAAGAATGTCAAAACCATATAAAAAAGTATTTGAGATCCCAAAAAATGAAGTATACACTTTAAAAAATAAAGTCCTGCGAAGTTTGGCTGTAAAATATTATATGGACAGGCATTCAAAACTCACAAGAGCCGGAAAAGATTTTCTTAAAGAAGGTCTGGTCCTCTATGAAAAAGCATCCATCACTGATAATGCTTTAATGTCTATTTTGAGTGCTGAACAGCTTAATAAATACAAAAAACTTGTGACAATAAAAGAAAAAAATAAATTTATGAAAAAACACTTTCTGCAAAATGATCTTACACCGTTTAATGATGATAATGAAATGGAAGAAGAATTTCACAAGAGATTCAAGTATGTAATGGATAATTACCGAAACAGAACCTGGGACAGAGGTTTTGATGACAGGGGAAAAATTTATCTTAAATACGGAGAGCCATCAAATAAACATGCTTCTCTGAATTCAGAGTCATGGTACTACGGGAATATCAATTTTTATTTAGGATTTGATTTTGGGGATTGGATGGCGAAAAGATATTATATGCATCCCAGTTTAATAGGTGCTCCCAATACTATTCCGGTAAGAATGAATTATTCAGCTGAATTTATGTCTCCTGTTATAAATATGATTAGTACAAAAGCGGATGTTTTAGGTGGTCCATGGAGAATGCTTTCAGGAAGTGATCCTACGTTTATATTTGCAGATGCTATTGAATTTGAATTGTACAGAAAAGAAATAATGGACAAATATATTCCTTCATATTATCCTGCAAATGTAAGATATAAGCATTTTAATTTTTCTCACAAAGTAGCTGATTTTGAATATTCCGGAAATATGTCAACTTTTGAATTTTACTTTGGTACAAGACTGAAAAATTTGAAATTTGTAGAAAATGGGAATAAATTTTCATCATCACTTAAGCTGCAGACAAAATTACTGGATTCCGGGTTACATAAAATATTAGCAGACTCGTCATACTTCACATTTTCAAGTGATTCGATGAATATTGCAGGCATTACCATAAATCAATTGAGATATCACGTTCCTCCGGGCGATTATACACTTTTCCTTCAAATAACTAATCCGGAAGGTGAAAAAACAGGTCTTTATTCGAGAGATGTTCATGTCGATAATTACAGTCAAAATGAGTTAAGTTTGAGTGATATTCAATTTTCATTTGATATCAGAAATTCAAAACCTGATGATAAATATATTAAAAATGGATTGAATATTATACCTTATCCATTTTTTGAAGTGAGCAAATCAAAACCGCTCTTCATTTATTATGAAATATACAATCTGGTCAAAAACAATAAGGGAAGAACCAGATATAATATTGAATATGAAATTAGATATATTAAAGAAAAAGAATCTACTTTAGGCGCTTTATTTAAAAAACTGTTTAAAGGAAAAGGTTATGAAGAATCAGTTGCGATGAGTAAAAAAGAAGATGGTAATAATAGTGATACATTTGACTATACTAAATTTGATTTTAGTAATTTGAGAATTGGGAATTACAAACTAATCATTAAAATAAAAGATTTGGTTTCGGGAAAGCAAATTGAAAAGTCGGAAGATTTTATACTCATAAAA
>JBHPGK010000042.1:0-19093 GCA_042570605.1 Candidatus Zhuqueibacterota bacterium | reverse complement strand
ATCTATAATTAAAATAATCCGATATAAGTTAAGTTAAAACAAGACATTAAATATTTTTGTCTTCCAGTTTTACCGGACACTATTGATCTACCGGTATTATGAAAAATTACCATATTGAACCTGTTTACTCATTTTTAATGGTTTCAACAGGGTTTACGGAGGCGGCTTTAATAACCTGGAAACTGACGGCTAATAATGCAATAGCAAAAGCAAGAAAGCCGGAAATCAAGAAAACCATAATTCCAATATTCGTCCTGTATGCAAATCCATTAAGCCATTTGCTCATAATAAACCATGTAACAGGGTATGCTATAATCAGGGATAATGTCACGCTTTTTACAGACTCTTTTGACAGCATCAGAGTGATACCGGTGATCGATGAACCAAGTACTTTTCTTATCCCTATCTCTTTTTTGCGCTGTTCTGCGGTATAGGAAGCAAGTCCAAAAAGTCCGAGGCAGGAGATAAATATTGTCAGAATTGAAAAATATGAAAAAACAGATCCCGTTTTTTGATCATTTGTATAAAATTTTTCAATTTTTTCATCCAAAAAGCTGTATGTGTAAGGATAATCCACATATTTATTCCATGTATCCTCGAGAAATGCCAGCGTTTCGGAAGTATTATCAGGTCTGATCTTGATCGAAACAAAAGGAAGCTGTGTATTCAGTACAAAAATCATCGGTTCTATACTATTATGCAGCGAGCTTTGATGAAAATCCTTTATTACGCCAATAACGATCTTCTCAGTTTCATCAAATCTGCCGGTACCCATATCTTGAATTTCATACTTTATCTTTGTTCCTATCGGATTTTCAAGTCCCATAACTCTGGCAGCCGTTTCATTAATTACCAGATTATTTTCATCTGCAGCAAACTCTCTGGAAAAGAACCTTCCCATACTCATGCGCATATCAAATGTTTCCAGATATGAGTAATCGACATAAGCAGGATAATAAGTAATATCCTGATCCAGACTCTTACCCTCCCATTCAATTGAAGAATATCCCCGCAGTGGATAGCCGGGAGCTATACCGTGAGAAATACTGATAATATTCGGATTTGAAAGCAGTTCGTTTGTTACAACTTCGGGTGACCTCCAGAATAGATACCCGCTGACATTAACTATATTGCTGCTGTCATAACCGAGAGATCTATTCTTAATATAATCCAACTGCTCAAATACGATCAATGTACCGGATATGAGGATTACTGAAAGGACGAATTGAAACACAACGATCAATTTTCGAAAAAACACGCCGCCGCGGCTGCCTTTAAAGCCGAAATTCCTCAAAATATTCACAGGTTTTAATCCTGAGAGGAAAAAAGCGGGGTAAATACCCGAAATGATGCCTGTAAAAATTGTTATTGCAAAACACCCGGCAATTAATAACGGGTCTATCGAGAAATTAAAAACCAGATCTTTGTTGGTAAGATTGTTAAATGTAGGGAGTATAATAATCACTAAAAAAACCGCTAAAAATAATGCAAAAACAGACTGAAGAATAGATTCGCCTAAAAATTGTGTTAGAAGATTCTTTTTATATGCACCGATTACTTTCCTCAAGCCGACTTCTTTTGCACGCCTGGTCGACCGGGCTGTGGAAAGGTTCATAAAATTTATACAGGCTATCAACAGAATACTTAATGCTGTAATACTGTAAATGTAAATATATTTAATATCTCCTTTTTTATAATTGCGAAGATCCCCGGTAAAATTCGATCTCAAATGTACATCCTTTATTGATTGAAGATATATCTCTGCTGTGGCTGTTTCGTCATGTTCTTTTATAATTCCGCTAATCTTGCTGTTAACCTCTTCCGGTCTGCTGCCTTTCCGCAGCTGAATATAGGTATAATACATCGTAAGCTTCCAGCTTTCCGGATCAGCATGGAACCAGTCCTTACATACAATAAAAGGCATAACACACTCAAAATACATATGTGATGTCTCCGGTACATCTTTTATCACTCCGGTCACCGTAAAAGGGTTCCTGCTTATCTGGATAAACATTGTTTTTCCCATGGGATCTTCATCTCCAAAGAATTTCTTAGCCATGCTCTCCGTTAAAACAATGGAAAATTTTTCACTCAAAGCATTGTTAGGGTCTCCCTTGATAAAAGGAAAAGAAAACATCCTAAAGAATGAAGGATCTGCAATGCCAAAATTGTTACATAAATATGATTCACCTTCATATTCAATACTCTGCCCCATAAAACACTGGTACCTTGTAAAATTAATAACCTCAGGATACTGGCTAACCAATGCCGGTCCGGATGCATTAGCCGATCTTACGGTATGAGTGACCTCATTAGATGTTTGAACCTTAGATATTACCCTGTACAACTCATCAGTGTTTTTGTGAAACCTGTCGAAACTCAATTCATTATGGATCCATAACAGCATCAAAATGCAGCATGCGAGACCAACAGCTAATCCGGAAATATTGATAAACGAATACCCCTTGTGCTTAATAATATTTCGTAATGTGATCTTTAAATAGTTTTTAAACATAATAAAACTCCAGAAAAATTTTGAATAATAGTATTTTGGCAGTGAATAAAGTATCTGTCTCCAATACCAGAGGGAAGCCCTCATTTTACCATCTGTCTTATACTTATAGAAATACAATTCATGAAGCGTTTTTTGGAGGTCAAACTCTTCATCGTATTGAGAAAATAATTTTACCAGTCTGCCTGCCAGTACAGGAGGATTATTTTTATTGTTTTTTTTCATCTATCTGCCGGTGTATAAAACTTTCGGTATCTCTTCCCATATCTTTTCATTCATTTTTCTCGTCTGTTCCAAAGCTTTAAATCCTTCTACTGAAATACTGTAAAACATGACATTTTTACTGCCCTTTTCATGCAAAGGTTTACCTTTCTTTTTATCAAGATAACCTTTTCTGTCCATTTGTTTTAAAGTATTAAAAAGAGTGCCGACTATTACATCTTTACCGGTCATTTCAAATATTTTCTGATGAATGGTCACACTGTACGCATTTTCTTTAAGCCTGTAAATTGCCAGCAAAACAGTTTCCTCAAAAACAGTAAGACTTTTCATTATATAATTTCTCCCCAAAAAACTTAATTTACGTCATTGCCTATAAAAGTATAACGTAAATTACGGTATTAAGTTTCAAAAAATCTTCATATTCAGAAAAATACCTTAACATTAAGGTTAAACGGTGGGAACAAAATCTTTGCTTATCAACAGGGATTTTTAAAAAAGCGATAATTGTATATTTTAGAGGTCTTACTTTCAGATATTTTTCTCATTTCAATTCATCAGGTTTCAGATTTTCAATAAAAGATGTATTTACCCAGTAAATTCCTTCTTCCCCCATAAAGAAAAGATATTTCCCGTCAGGAGAAACGTAAGGGAATCGGCTCCATCCCAGGGATAGATTTATCCTTTCTGTCCATGAGTTATCATTCTTTCTGTATGATATAAATAGTTCACACATGCGGTTGTCCAAAGTTTGTTCCATTATCATATAAGATTCATCAGGTGCAATAAATATAGATAATTCCTGTGCGTTATCAGAATTGATATTTTCATCGAGTCTCTCAGGTTCTGTATATTGCCCGTTACTAAGTCTTGAAACACATATTTCTGACATGCCCCCCATTGAAACAGCCTGCAGGTTTGGTCTGGCAAAATATATGGAACCGTCTGATGTAATTCCATAAATTGTAACTCCTTCTGATGAATTTATAATATACGGCAGTTTTTCAGGTTCCGACCAGCCGTTTTCTGTTCTTTCGGATTTCCAGATACCATTATGATGGTCAACATTAAAATACATTACATTTCCATCATGAGAAAGAACCGGGTGGCTTAAGTGATGGCCACTAAAAAATTGTACTTCCTGAGGAGCAGTCCATCTATTATCAATCATTTTAATATAGTACATCCGATATTTATTAAAATTGTCACGGAGAGCTGACCAGTAAACCTCTTTTTTATCAGGGGTAAATACTGCAGGGCTGTGCTCAAAATAGTATGAACGGGAAACAGTCCCTGAACCAAATAAAACCGGAGTATTACCCGGCGGTGTCTGTCCGAGATATTCACCTGTCAAATCTGTGAAATTAACCTGATCCTGTGGAGAAGTATTAGATTTATTACAACTGAATGTTATATTTACTGCAAGTAGAAGACTACCGATTACATAAATTGTTTTTAATCTCATAAAATTATTTTTCCTTATATTATTTGTAGTATGTGGACTTAAAAAATCAGTATAAAAAGTCCAGGCTCTTAAAATTCACAGCCGGTACAAACTATCTGTATAGTTCAATAACCGATGCATCCACCCATAATGGTCCGTCAGTTCCAATATAAAATAAGTACCTTCCATCTGGTGTGACGTTTGGACAGTTTTCATGATAGTAAGTATTAAGACTTTGCATATTTTTTGCCTTTGTCCATGAACCGTCCGGTTTTTTAAAGCTTATATACAGGTCTGTAAAACCACTGATACGGTCATCGATTACTGAAAAAATTATATAGCTTTCATCAGGGGAGATAAAAGGAGTATGTTCATTTACATTACTATCCCTGCTATTTATCGAGTCTCCCAGAGAGACAGGAGATGTATATTGATTCCCTTCAAAATGTGATATACATATACTGAAATTTTCATTAGGTGGAATAACCGCCGAATAATATAGATTATTACTTGATGCAATTGAAACTGGCCAGTGCAGTTCATACCGGTTTACAGTATAATCAAGAGGCTGAGGATTTACCCAATTGGATCCCACTTTTTCTACAAACCAAATATTTTCTTTCTGCGTACTATTAAAATCCGGAACAGGTACCGATGAAGAAAAAAATAACCTGGCTCCATCCGGAGAAAATGTTGGAAACCTTGTCCTTCCCCCTATATCGTATGGCACCGTTTGGGCTGAAGACCATTGACCATTACTGCTTCGTTTAGTATACCTTGTAACAACATCAGTTTCCGTAAACACCGACCAATGCATTTCTATCCCGTCAGGAGAAAAAACCGGCCCTGTGTATAAGTATGCTGCGGTGTTTCCAAAAATAGCCGGGTTGAACAGTACAGGTGTAGTTCCCGGAGGAGTTTCTCCGAAATAATCGCCAGTGACCCCACTTGTATTATTAGTGGATGATGTTGGTTCTTTTTTACAAGAGAATAATATTTGAACGATCAAACATAAGATTATCAGTTTTCTAACATTCATTTTGTAAAAAAACATAATTGTTCTTCCTTTAGTTAATTGTTTATAAGAAATTTTCATTTGATTATTTTATAAATACCATTTTCTTTGATTGCATAAAATTTTCCGCTTTTAATGTGTAAACATAGATACCTGAGCCTGCTTTATATCCAAAATCAGTCGTTCCATCCCAAAAGGCAAAATGGCTGCCTGCCGATCTTGTTTCATTCAATAAAGTTCTGACTTTTTGACCAGTTAGATCAAATACCGTTAACTGGACATTTTCGCTTTTTATCAGTTCAAATTTAATTTTAGTGAAAGGATTAAAAGGATTAGGATAATTTTGATGGAGAACATAATATTTTGGGGATAAATCCTCTTCCGGGATTTCAGTCAATTTTTCAAAATTAACGGATATATTATGATCAGATGTAATATTACCAAAAGTAAATGTAGAAATCTCTCCCTGCGATACACCGTCAACTATTACTGATGAAATACAGTAACCGGGATTTGGAGAAATTGAAAATGTCCTGTTTGAAGCTGAACCTGCATAAACTATTCCATTTGGAGATATAGTACCGCCTTCCCCTGCTTCAGCTGAAATTGAATAGCTTGAATCAACATCAATGCATGTTCTTACACAACGGAACCCCCATGGGATGTGCCTGTGCAGGTAATCGATCTCGACAGATGCTTCAAACCTGTCGGATACCTGCATAATATGTTCTTCCTGTGCAAAGCAGCCGCCCCTGTAGCCCGAGCCTTTTCCGTCCAGTCCAGGCCAATTGCTTTCGTCTGTATAGCCTTCGGGAGATAAACCTCCGTTACCATTGAGATATGTAAATGCTCTGCCATATTTATTGCTTACGGAAATACAGTTTTCATTTAAATTACCGCTCATCTCCATAACACCGTAATAAGTTGCTCCGCGAAGTTCTCTACTTGCTCCTTCCCTTTCAAATATTCCAACCTGTAAAGGCATACCATTGTTATAACCTGCCTCTTCATAATGACTGTTTGCCTGACTGTTTTTTACATTTATTAAATCTGTTTGAAAATTATTTACTGTTATTATGTTTACGCTTTTAGTTGTCCCCCAGGCAAATTCTCCTTCAACAGGAGGATTACCGCTTCCCCTGCATATTTTTTCAAATTCCAGTTCAGACATGGGCCTTAAGCCGCACCAGTCGGCATAAGCAAGTCCATCCTGAGGACTAAAATAACCGCAGGCTCTGTCCGGATGTGCAGTTGAATACCTGCTCTCACTGAATAATATTGTATAGCCCCATTTATTATAATTATCTGAATCGTACCTGTTCTCAGCCTGAACCGGGGTCAACAGATTCAGAAAATCCGCATACTGCTGCTGGGTCAATTCATATTTCATGCAGTATATTGCCCGAAATCCCTTAGGAAACTCTGACGGTATTGTAAATGTTGAACCTGATGCATCTTCTCCGACGTTCCATTCATGGGGGATAAAATCTCTTGAAGATTTATAATAATAGCCGTCGGAAACTGCATTTGTAACACTTATCTCTTTTTCACTCGTTATATCCCATGCACGGTCATCATTTGAACCTTTTCTGAATGATGCTCCGCTGCCGCTGTTATCACCTGCAAAAAAACTTCCCTGCGGAATATATACCATCTCTATACCAAGAACTTTTATGCTTATTTGTGCATTATCGGCAACATTATCTGCTCCATAATTCCACCTGAATGATACACCTGAAGCGGTGAAAGTCCCTTTCCCGTTCTCTGAGCGGTAAATGAACACTCCTTTTCCGTCTGATTGTGCATCAATCTTTGATCCGGAAGGATATTGATGCTCATTACTTACTGTTGATAAAGACGCATGCTGCCAGTCCCCGTTTCCTGCTTTATATTTAATAAATACCCAGGCTGCATCCCAGTTATGCGGAGCTGATGATGTCCTCCAGCTGTTTTCCCAACTTATATTAAATGTTATCATACGGTATTTTAAAGCTGTATTCGCACTTCCTAATGCTTCATTTGAAATCTTTAAATTACCAGCATGAATTATCTGAACGTATAAGAACAGGATCACAAATATTTTTAATGCTTTCATTATTTTCTCTCCATTCAAATTATATAAAATTGAATCATTTCATTAATTTACATATTCGCAATTTTGTTAATAACGTTGATATTGTGCCGGAAACCTGCAAGAGATTGACAAATCTTTCTACCATAGAATAACTTAAATTACGGTATTGCCTATAAAAGTATAACGTAAATTACGGTATTAAGTTTCAAAAAATTTTCAGATTCAGAAAAATACCTTAACATTAAGGTTAAACGGTGGGAACAAAATCTTTGCGTATCAACAGGGAAATTAAATAAGCTTTAATTGTTTATTTTGAAGGTCTCAATTGAAGATATTTTGTTTATTTCAATTTATTTCAATTCAACCGGTTTCAGGTCCTCGACAAAAGAAGTACTCATCCAGAAAATACCATCACCAAGAAAAAACAAATATTTACCATCTGGAGATACTGAAAGAAATCCTCCGCAATGATTTGGAGGACTAATCTTAATTTTATCAGTCCAGGTTCCATCAGGTCGTTTATAACTTATAACAAGTTCATCCTGCCGCCCGTCATTCATTTGGTCTATCAAAAAATACTCATCTCCCGGTCCGAAAACAATCGCTAATTCATGATCATCTGAATTGAACTCTTCTCCAAGTTTCTCAGGTTCTGTAAATTCGCCGTTTACCATCCTCGATACATATACAGCTTCACCATTCATCATCAGATTTCTGGTAAAATACATGGAGCCGTCAGATGAAACACATTGCAGCCTTTCCCAATTAGATGAATTTATCCTGGAAGATACAGGTTTTAGTTCAGACCATCCTGACTCTGTTCTTTCCACAACAAAAATATCGGTATCACTTTCAGTGTACAGGTCACTAAAACATTCAAAATATAGCTTGCTTCCGTCCGGGGAAAAAACAGGACGTTCAGCACAGAAATCTTTTACAAACGAGGCAGGTTCGGGAGCAGTCCATTTGCCGTTTACTATTTTCATCGTATATAAACGCAGGTTTCCGATAATACGATTATCCGTATACATGCC
Organism: Candidatus Zhuqueibacterota bacterium; assembly: GCA_042570605.1. Taxonomy (GTDB): domain Bacteria; phylum SM23-31; class SM23-31; order JBHPGK01; family JBHPGK01; genus JBHPGK01. The sequence goes on along the minus strand of JBHPGK010000042.1, from coordinate 10,795 downwards.
TACGTTAGTACACCAGAATACTTCTTTTTTATCAGGAGAAAATACGGCAGCGCTATGTTCGAAATTAGCTTCAACCGATATAATACCGGGAGCGAACATTTCCGGCATTCTACCGGGTGGGGTCTGCCCGAGATATTCCCCGGTCAATTCCGGAAAATCATTCTGATTTTGAGCAGATACAGTGGATTTTTCACAATTAATTACCATTATAGATGCAAAAAACATTATCAAAAATATAGTTCTTTTTAATTCCATATATAATCTCCCGATTTCTTTAATCAACCCTTTATATTATTCATTTCTAATGCTGTCTACAGGACTTGCCGAAGCAGCTTTCAAAACCTGAAAACCGACGGATAATACAGCAATGCATAAAGTCAGAATACCCGAAATTAAAAAAACCGGTATTCCAATATTTGTTCTGTATGCAAATCCTTCCAGCCATTTTTTCATGATAAACCAAACAAGCGGAAAAGAGATTATCAGTGATATAACAATGCTTCCTAAAAATTCTTTTGATAAAAGCAGAGTGACGCCGGTAATTGATGATCCGAGAACTTTTCTGATCCCGATCTCTTTTTTACGCTGTTCGGCTGTATATGAAACAAGTCCGATCAAGCCCAGGCAGGAAATAAATATAGTCAGCAGAGCAAAATATGTGAACACTGTACCTGTCTTCTTATCATTTTCATAAAAATTATTTATTGTTTCCGACAAAAACGTATATGAGAATGGGTAATCTGGATGATATGCTTTCCATTTGTCTTCAAGAAATTTAATCGTCTCAGAAAGATTTCGAGGTTCTATCTTTAAGGAATAAGGACCGAGTTCATCATTTATTAATGTAAATATCATCGGCTCAATGCTGTTATGTAAAGATCTCTGGTGAAAATTTTTGATTATACCAATTATCTCTCCTTCTTTCTCATCATATTCATCTGTTTCAAAATTTCTCATTTCGTAACTTACTAATGTTCCGATGGGATTGTCGAGTCCCATTACTTTAGCTGCGGTTTCGTTGATGACTAAAGCATTATAGTCAGAGCCGTATTCCCTGGAGAAAAATCTTCCCTCTTTCAAGGTCATTCCAAATGTTTTTAGATAAGAATAATCTACCCTGACAGGATATAAAGTAAATTCCTGCTCGGGTTCCATGCCTTCCCATTTGAATGAAGAATTCCCGAACAATTCAATATTTGGAGGCTCCGCTCTCGTAATGCTGACGATATTCGGATTTTCAAGCAACTCTTTTTCCACTACATCAAAACCAATTCCTGTACCTAAGGAAAAATTATAAGTGTTAATTATATTTCTGTTATCATATCCAAGCGGTTTATTTCTGATAAAACTAAGCTGACTATAAACAACAAGGGTTCCTGTGATGAAAATTACCGATAAAACAAACTGGATAACAATAAGTAATCTTCTTAGTACTATTCCCGTACGTCCTGTTTTTAGAGCTGAGTCTCTTATTGCGTTGACAGGCCGTAATGAGGAAAGGAATATTGCCGGATAAACACCGGAAATTGCGCCTGTAATAACTGCTACTGCAAGACCTGCAGTTAGTATAAACAGGTTTTGCGAAAAATTCAGTGCCAGATTTTTATTGGTCAGTGTGTTAAACGTCGGCAGTGTGACAAAAACCAAAATGAAAGCTAAAAACAATGCAAAAAGCGACAAAAAAACCGATTCCCCGAGAAACTGGCTGAAAAGATGCTTTTTTTGCCCGCCCGATACTTTTCTGATTCCTATCTCTTTAGCCCGCCTGCTCGACCGGGCAGTCGAAAGATTAACAAAATTTATTCCGGCGATCATCAAAACACAAAGAGCAGTAAGACAATATATATATACATATTTTATATCACCCTGCTTATAGTTATCAAAATCCCCGGCTAATTTTGAGCTCAAATGTATATCCTTTAGAGGCTGCAGGTAAATTTCTGCAAGGGAAGTTTTATTATGATTTTTAATAATTCCGCTGATCTTTTTATTGACCTCTTCCGGGTCGGAGTCTTTCTGCAATTGAACATAAGTGTAATACATTGTAATATTCCAATCCTGCTGATCAGCACCCCACCACTCTGAGGCATTAAAAAAAGGTATAATGCAGTCAAAATGCAGATGTGAATTTTCCGGCGTATCTTTTATAACCCCGGTTACCGTTAAACGTATTTTAGGACCCAGCACGATATTTATTATTTTCCCTACCGGATCTTCATTTCCAAAATATTTTTTTGCAGTGCTTTCTGTCAAAACAATACTATACCTGTCATAAAGACATGATACGTTATCTCCACTGATGAATTGAAAAGAAAACATCTTAAAAAACGAACGGTCCCCAACAGCAAGATTATTTAAATGGGATTTTCCATAAATCTCCAGCAGCCTGTTTTCAAAACACTGATACCTTGTAAAATCTACAACCTCCGGAAATTGTTCAACTAAAGCTGCACCGAGGGCATTTGGAGTTCTGGCATTATTAACGGTTACATTTGATGCAGGGATCTTTGATATTACTCTGTACAGCTCATTAGTATTTTCATGAAACCTGTCAAAACTCAATTCATCCTGCAGCCACAACAAAATCAGAATGCAGCAGGCAAGTCCAACTGCAAGTCCGGAAATATTGATAAACGAATATCCCCAGTGTCTTTTAATATTTCTGAGTGTGATCTTTAAATAGTTTTTAAACATGATAATACTCCATGTAATGCGGTCAAATAAAAATGATGGTATCATCTGGATAACCTGTATCCAGAACCAGATATTTGCAGTAAATTTTCCCTTTTTTTCCGATAAATCGGTAAATGTCCGTTCAAAATCCTGCAGTCCCCCTTTTCTGACTTCGTATGGAAGCAGGAATTCGCAGAGTTTATGGGCATATTTAGGTAGTTTTATTTTATTTTTTTCCATATTTACGCATTTTCAGTTAAGTTTGGAATATCTTCCCACATCGCAGAATTCACTTCCTGAATTCTTTTTAATGCATTTATTCCATCTTTGGTAAGACGGTATATGATCTTGCTTCTGCCTCCCGGTTCCGGAACCGGATCGGTATTATTTGAATCAACAAATCTTAACCTCACAAGACGTGCCAGAGGTGCATAAATAGCTCCGAATTTTATAGATATACCGGTTCGTTCCTTTATGAATTCCCTGATAGTAACACCATAAGCATCATCCCCGAGTTTATATATCGCCAGCAGGATCAATTCTTCTTTTCTTGTTAATATTTCCATATTTCCCCTTTCATTTTATATATCTGTACGAAATGTGTACATATATGTTTCAATATTTCTACACTTTTTGTGTAGAAATATTGTTCTTCATGTTGAAAACAAGGAATTATATTTTAACGGATTGGGTATAAAATCTATTGACTTTTATCATAGCAGCGGGATCTACTTCTGGTAGATAAATAGAAAACTGAAAATAGACCGCTTGTACTGTGTGCTTCGCTTTTAAGGGAAAAGTAAAAAGGCCCATGCTTAAAATTTATATACATGAAGCCTTTTTTTATGTGGACAAGGGAAATTCAGGAGAAAATGAATTCTGAAAAAAGTCTTTAATTACAGTTTCCTTTTTTTAAGGGAAAATACCGCGTTCTTTATAAACCATTGAAAGACGAGATAATGCAACTATATATGCTGCAGTTCTCCAGTCTATATCATATTCTTTAGCTGTTATTTTAACTTTAAGATAAGCAGTTACGATTTTTTTCCGTAATTTTGTATCGACCTCCTCTAGTTCCCAAGTTTCACTTCTTTTGTTCTGGAGCCATTCGAAGTAACTAACTATTACTCCACCTGAGTTGCATAAAATGTCTGGAAGAATATCTATGCCCTTTCTTGCTAATATTTTATCAGCATCCGGATCAGTAGGGCCATTCGCTCCTTCAGCTATTAGTCTAACATTAAGTTTTGGTGCAGTTTCATTGTTAATTTGATTTTCCAGTGCAGCAGGTATAAAAATATCCGCATTAATAGATAAAAATTCTTCATGTGTAATTTCTTCAGCTTTCGCAAATCCTTTTATCCCCCCGTTCTCTTTTGTATACACAGTAAGTTCTTCAGGATCAATTCCATCAGGATTATATATTATCCCGGTGACATCCTCTACTGCAATCATTTTAGAAAGATACTTATTCAGAAGTCTTGAAGCCCAAGATCCAACATTTCCAAACCCTTGAACGATAAAAGTTGATTTATTTAGGTTAAAGTTATTGTCATTTGCCCATTCTTCAATACAAAATACTACTCCCTGTCCTGTAGCTTTGTCTCTGCCGCAACTTCCACCGGATACAATTGGCTTACCAGTTACAACATGCAAATTCCTTTGTCTTTCTTGTGGGTGAATACCTGCAAGATATGTATCGAGAATCCAAGCCATCATTTGAGAATTTGTGTTCACATCTGGCGCAGGTATGTCATATTCAGGTCCAATATTTTGACCGAGAGCATAGGTAAAACGCCTTGTGATATGTTCCAATTCATTCTTTGAATACAATGAAGGATCAATATCAATTCCACCCTTTCCACCACCGAAAGGAATATCAACTATTGCTGATTTCCATGTCATCCAACTCGCAAGAGCTCGAACTTCATCAATATTAACAGAAGGGTGAAACCGAAGCCCTCCTTTAAAAGGACCTAGTACATTATTGTGTTGTACTCTGTATCCTGTAAAAATTTCAATATTGCCATTGTCCATCTTTACAGGAAAATGAACAATAATTTCATTTGTAGTTGTTGCTAAAATTTTCCGAATATTTGGATCAAGCCCCATTAAATCAGCTGCTTTATTAAATTGAATATTTACATTTTCATAGAGACTTCTCTGGTTGATCAAATCCATATTAAGCGAGATTCCTATTTTTTCAGGAGCTACTTCATTACAAATTTTAGTAGACCCGGTACTTTTTATGACTGTATGCTTTGACATGTTTTCCTCCTTATCCGACTTTTATTCAAATTTATATTCTTAACGATTTAATACTCCGCTCATTGAGTTGGGAAAGTTTACGCTTCCTGTAGTGTGCAAAGTATGCGAAATCCAATGTGAAGTTCAGGCTCTACATGTGTGTAAATCTTTTTTTTTCCTAATAAGTTCAATTCTAATCTTTGGTATTTGTTTAGTCGATATTTCTACTTCTTCATATTCTTTGCATTGCATTATAGATATCATGGGATTAAATGGTAAAGTGCAAACTGATACGTTTTTACACCTCTCACATAATCCCCGTCTTTTATTAGCTCTTTTATCAAATTTATTAAAAAATTTGACCTCATCTTTTGAAAAAGGAATTTCATTATGCATTTTACTGCCTCCTATTCTTTTTAATAATTTCCATCAATTCCTAAATATTTTATATGCGATAATAATTATTCATATTCTTGACAATGCCATACTCCACTTTCATGTTTAGGAAATGTACACGTTTCTCTTTTTTCGCACATTTTACATAATCCTAAGTATTTTCGTGATTCTTCGCTTCTAATTAAATTTATAATTATTTTTGAAGGATTCTTCTTTGCTTCAACTATACCCTCAAATTCTTCACATTGCAAGACTTGGCGGTCTGGAACAAGAGGATATGTACATGTGGAAGCATGTTTACAGGTTGAACATAATCCCCTTTTCGCTTTGGGTTTTGAATCTAATGAATTCTTAAAAGCCGTTACTTTATTTAGAACTTCATTTCTCAAAGATATCGTAGACCTTTTTCTAATTTGTTTTGTCTAAATTTTTTTATCTTTTAACTTTTATAATTTCCAGTTAAATATTAAGCAATTGCTATGCCATATTTAATAATATTAAGCCCGTTTTGTTCAAGAAACCTGTAACTTATTTAATAGTAATAGGATAAAAAATTTACTTGAAAAATATTAGCTTTGTCTGGAAATAAAATAAGTGTGGAATAATGTAACGGTGTGGAATATTTCTACAATAATAAATAGTCTAAGAAGATGAATATTTATTCATATTATTTAGTTTATTATATATTGTCTTTCTATCAATACCCAATATCTTTGATGCTCTCGTTATATTGCCACCTACAAACGTAAGTACATTACGAATATGCTCAGTTTCCATTTCAGCCAAAGATCGGTTGATACTAGTTTCCTTCAAAGCTGAGAAGCGCATAAGGGATGGTAAATCAGGAACATCTATAATTTTACCTTCAACCATTACTAGAAGACGCTGAATTAAATTCTCTAATTCTCTAATATTTCCAGGCCAATTGTAATTTTTCAGGGCTTTTAAAGCGTTATCGGAAAAAGAAAAGTTGGGCTTCCCAAATTCTTTAGCAAATTTGAGTATAAAATGCCGAGTTAGAAGGATAATATCATTTTCCCGATCTCGCAAAGGAGGTATATTGATATTGATAACATTGAGTCGGAAATAAAGGTCCTCTCTAAAAAGCTTCTTTTCAACCAAATCAGGAAGGTTTTTGTTAGTTGCTGCTATAATCCTCACGTCAACTTTTTTATTACGGTTTGATCCAACCATGCAAACCTCTTTATCCTGAAGTACTCTTAATAATTTTACCTGCATGGAAATACTGGTTTCGCTGATCTCATCAAGAAAAATTGTTCCATTCTCAGCTGTTTGAAAGAAACCTGCTCTTGTTTCTTTTGCACCTGTGAAGGCTCCTTCAACATAGCCGAACAGTTCGCTTTCGATGAGTCCTTCAGGAATACCACCGCAATTTACTGGAATAAATTGAGCCGAAGCCCGGGGACTATTGTAATGAGTGGCTCTTGCAACCAGTTCTTTACCAGTGCCACTTTCTCCCGTAATTAGTATAGTAGCAGGAGTCATAGCGGCTTTAGATATCGCACTATAAATCTTGCGCATTGCTTCAGATTCTCCAATGAGTCCATAAAAAGCCATTGAAGGTTGTTTAAGTTGAACATTCACAGCTCTTTTCTTATGGAGTTTGTCCAACACCCCACGAACAGCAGTTAAAAGTTCCTCATCAGTAAATGGTTTTGATAGGTAATCTTCTGCCCCAGTTTTAACTGCCTTAACAGCGCCTTCTAAAGATGCGTAACCTGTAATCATGATTATTTCAGAGTCTTGGTAATTCTCCTTAACATGCCTGATTAGGTCTATTCCGTTAGTATCAGGCATTTTATAATCAGTAATGACAAGATCTATAGGCATTTCGTTAAGAATTTTTATTGCATTATTCACATTTGATGAAGTATAAACCTTATAACCTTGTAAAGACAAATTTCGTAGAATGACATCCAGCATGATAGGATTATCGTCTACTACCAGTATATGGTCTTCTTTTTTTGTAGATTTCATTTTAGGTGTTCCTATTTAAACTTGGTTTTCTCTTCCGGGGAAGTTGAATTTCAAACTGACTACCGATATTGACTTTACTTTGAGCTATAATACGTCCACCATGTGAACTTACTATACCGTGAACCACTGCCAGACCGATACCAGTACCTTGGTTTACACCTTTCGTTGTAAAAAATGGAAGGAATATTTGTTTTAATACTTCTTTGGACATTCCTATTCCATTATCTTCCACTATTAGTGACACGTAATTTTCAGTAGAAGAAGTTTTAACTTTCAATTTGCCGCCTTCGGGCATTGCCTGTATGGCGTTAATAGCGAGATTAATCAATACCTGAGTTAGCTGTGCAGGATCAGCAATTATTTCAGGCATTTTCGATGAAAACGAACTCACGAGTTCAATCCCTTCCTTAGCACATTGGCTTTCAAAAAATGTAATGCCATTTTTTACCACCTGATTCATGCTAATTCTGACTTTATGAGGAGGCATTTGCTTGGCAAATATTAAAAGTTTTTTAACCACTTCTCGTGTATATAAAGAAACTGAAATGATCTTCTGAACGTCCTGTTTTGCCTGATTTGGTAGTTCAGGAATTTTCATAAGGAGTTGAGCCAATCCGAGGATACCGCCTAAGGGTTCATTGAGCTCATGGGAAATACCTGCAGCAAGCTGTCCAATAGTAGCTAAACGGTCAGCATGTCTCAATTGCTCTTGAAGGTTAGATTTTTCCTCTTCTGTCTTTTTTCGTTCAATGATAAATGACAATTCTCTTGCAATAACATCAATCAAGCTTTGTTCTTCTTGAAGAAACAGACCTTTTTCGACATCTGATATTTCTTCTGTATATACAAATTCAACAATACCTCGTTTTATGCCATTTATTTCAATATCAGCATTTAGTGTATTCTTGCTTTCAAGAAAACCCGGTGTAATATAAGAACATTTATCTACAACAATTCTAGCCTGAGCGATTTCAGGGTATTGCAAAGCAGAAGGGAGAAACTTTACAATGCTTTTAAGACACTCATCTAATTTCTTCTCCTGTTGTTCAGCTATTTTAACTATATTAAAAAGACATGTTAGTTCCTTGATACGTTCACGTAAAGCTTTTTGAGAACGCCTATATGCGACAGCAACACCAAATGAATGAGCAACAATTTCAAATAATTTAATCTGATCTAAGTTAAAGTAATTTTTGTCCTTGTGTTTAAAATGTAAAAGGCCTTGGTTTTTATCATCAACAACAAAGGGTATTATAGCAATTGATTTGTAGTTAGGAGATAATCGAATTACCTGGGCTTTATCTTTTCCGTCCTTTCTTATCTTGTATCTAATGGATTTTTGTGTGTCATTTGTCCAGAAACTCCCGTTTTTGGTAAAGAAATGGCTTGAAGAATCCAATTTTCCATCAATTAAATTTGCACATAATTTACCGATGAAAGGATTATTTTCAAAAACAGATTTATCTTCATAGTTTTTAGGTATTATTTCAAAATTGTAGGATTCTTTAGGTTTAAGTTGTGCTGTCCATCTATAAAACAATGATCCATCCCTTAACCAGATCTCTGTAGAATTAATTCCTGAATAGTCTATGAGTATTTTTGAGAATTCCTTAAGGAATTCAATTCTAGGAGTTGCTTCATAAGCCAGCCTCAATTTTTTACGGGCAAATGTACTGAAATCTTCAAATAGTTTTGACCTTGGGGGAGGAAATGAAATATTTTTATTATTTTCAAGTGGCATTTCATGGAATTTATAAAGTTTTTAGTTGAAAGTAAAGATTAAATCAAATCCTCCAATAAATTTAAATCAAATTAAAATAATGAAATGTTAGATACTTCTCATCCTGTGAGATAAGATCTGTTTCCTCTCGTTTATTTATAAATAAGATCTTGTTCCTATAATTTGACTGTTAGAACCGGGATTTAACTAATTTTTAAGTATTACTTCCAATAAGAAAATGGTAAAAATTTGCAGGATAAGTTACTCAAACCGCTGATTTTTTTGCTATCTTAACTTTTTAGACCTCGTAAATCTATTTTACATATTTCTAATCACAATTTTTAAAATAAAAATTTCCCTGTCAAAAAATTAGGACATTTTTTTTTCGTTGGAGTAATGCAGTATTCTGCAGAGATGATCACCTAAACCACACTATTGTGTTATTATATATCTGCTTTAACATAAATTCCGGTATTATCCTCTACTCACTCACAATAGAATCAACCGGATTGTTGCGGGAAGCTTTTATCGTCTGAAAACTTATTGTAATAAAAGCGATCAGTAATGACATCATACCGGAGATAAGAAAAATACTGATCCCAATATTTATTTTATAGACAAAACTCTGAAGCCATTTATTTATAAAATAAAATCCTATCGGCCAGGCAAGCAGATTTGCCGCTATAACCCATCTTGTATATTCCCCCGCTAATAGTAATATTATATTGGGAACTGAAGCGCCAAGGACTTTTCTGATCCCGATCTCTTTTTTACGCTCCTCAACTGTAAATGCTGTAAGCCCAAAAAGGCCCAGACAGGAAATAAATACAGCCAATACTGCAAAAGATAAGAGGATACTCTGGAATCTTAGCTCACTTTGATACATTCCATCTATCTTATTTTCAAAAAAATGATATTCAAAACCATTCCCGGGATTGATTTCATTCCATACTTTCCTGAACTGGTTAATTGCTGCAGAATGATTTCCGGGAGTCACTTTTATAGCCAAATACCTTGGACTGAAATTAAAATAATTCATTGTCAGGATAACAGGTTCGATCTGGCTGCTCATATGCCTTAAATGAAAATCTTTTACAATTCCAATAATTTCACCTTCCGATCCCCACATGTTAATTTTTTTCCCAACCGGTGATACAATTCCCATTTGTTTTACGGCTTCTTCATTCAAAATAAATCCGGTAATGTCTCTTGCATACTTCTTAGAAAAATCTCTTCCCTCTAAAATTTTCATATTGAAAGTGGAAATATAATTATAGTCAACCAGGATGAATGAAAAATAAACTTCCCGTTCACTTTCTTTTCCTTCCCAATCCAGAAATCCCGCATAACCCCCTCCTGTCCTGGATGGAAGGAAAAAGCTCGTTGCTGCATTAAGTATGTCAGGATGTTTTATAAGTGAGTTTTTGACAGTCTCAAGCTTTAAATTTTTATCATCATTCAGTTGAATATAAACGATGTTCTCCCTGTCATAACCGGCATCTTTATTCCGGATAAATTCCATTTGCGAATAGACCGTAAAAGTACACAGGATCAAAATAATTGAAATTAAAAATTGAACCAATACAAGGTACTTTCTCATATTAATTCCTGTTCTCGATGAAGTTCTGGCAGCTCTAATTACCCTCAAAGGTTCAAATGAAGACAGGAACAATGCCGGATAACTGCCTGCAGCAATTCCTGTTAAAAAAAGTATCCCGCAAATCAGTAGTAAAAAATCAAAATTCAGAAGACCCAATGACA
>JBHPGK010000041.1:0-19191 GCA_042570605.1 Candidatus Zhuqueibacterota bacterium | reverse complement strand
ATATTCTGAATTTATTGTTATATGTGATAACAAGTTAGCGGGATCTCATTGAATTTCTGTACAGCATCTTATAAATTGCATCCCTTGTCATGCCAGGTTCTTTTGCTATTTCTTTTTTTGTTTTACCTTTTTTTGCAAGGTCATTTAAGCACAACCACCTTATTATATCCCTGTGTTTACTGATCTTAACGTCAATACCCTCTTTATATAATTTGCTTAAATATGAAGGGCTGAAATTCAGTTTATCAGCCATTTCGTTTATGTAAATACCTCCGCTGTGGTCAAACATCATCATTAAAGCTTTTGTGATTATATCAAGTTATTTATGTGTATTATCATTCATTATTCTATAGTCTGAATATTGTGGACGTTGAGTTTATATATATGACGAATTATAAAGGGAAAGGTAACATTAATATTATTAATTATAATATGTAATATCAAAAATGTTTCATTATTATTTGGTTCTTCAGGGATTTGTATTGTTAACCAAAATAAAACGAGATATTTTATAAATCCATAATCATAAATCCACTCCACTCATGGATTCCCGATTTCTCGGGAATGACACCTAGGGAGTTTTGTTTAAAACATGCCTGATCTGATTGTAAACCGGATATTTAATAAAAAAACCACTTAATTTTTGAACAAAATTGCGGAGGTGAAGAACACCTCTGCTTGCTGGAAACCGCTTGTTGAGGTGTTCTTTTATGAAATGATCACTTCCTGACACCTCAACTTTCAACGATTGAAAAAGTGAAGAATCTGTTCACAGGTATATATTTCAATTCAGGGAATTATTTTTACAATTTTTGAACAATACTGGCTTTCACCTGTAATAAATAAAAACAGCAGAATATAAATGACAAAAAAAAGATACTTACCAGCCGTATTATTTGTTCTCAATGTTTGCATTATGACTTTCACCTCGTATCCTTCAATAGGCTGGTGGGACAGCGGATTTTTAACTGCCTGCGCAGTTAATACCGGTATTCCCGGACCTGCGGGTTCAATACTTTTTGTGCTTACAGGCAGGATATTCGATATATTCCTCTTTTTTATTCCTTCGGTCAAAGCCGTTACTCTTGTCAGCATTGTTTCTACATCACTGACATCCGTATTTCTCTATTTTACACTTCTTGAAATTTTTAGACAATTCAATGCGATAAAAGATGATTTACTTACCCGTCTTGTTGCTTTTTCTGCAGCACTTATGGTAACATTCCTGTACAGTATCTGGCTTGAATCCAATGTGACCCGTGTATACACGCTGGGGCTGTTTTTAACGTCGGTAATAATATTCCTGACCGTGAAGATATGGCTGTCTCAGCAAAACGGTGAAAAAGCAAGACTTTTTATTATGGTGGTTTTTCTAATGGGGCTCGATTTTACCGCCCACAGGCTTAATTCCCCCTTTTTACCGGTGTTTTTTTTACTTCTGGCCTTCCCGCTGAGGAAATACCTGTTTAACTTAAAATTCTGGGCGGCTGGTTTAACAGTATATTTAATCGCTGTATCCCTGCATTTCTATCTGATCACAAGAGCACAGCTTCATCCTGTGGTTGATATAGGCAATACCGGGACTTTTGAGGACCTGTACAGTTGGATAAACATGCGGAGGATCAGCCAACAGTCGAATTTTCTGCTGCTCTTCGACAGACGGGCGCCTCTCTTTGATTACCAGATAAAACACATGTACCTGAGGTATTTTGCCTGGAATTTTATCGGCAAGGATGGGACACTGTTTTTCGGGATGGTTCCTTTCCTGCTTGGAATACTGGGCTTTTTTTACTGTCTGTTCAAAAGATTTAAAACGTGGTTTCTGATTTTTATCATATTTTTCCTGTTTTCATTTTTGCTCGTTTTCTATCTGAACGTCAGAGAAGGTTTTCACAACGTAAGGGAAATAGACAGACTCTTTATACCGTCATTTTTCATTTTTTGTATATGGACAGGGTTAGGATTGTATGCACTTTTTGTCTTTATATTAAAAATATTTGAAAAAAAAGAATCATTAAAACGGGTTGCGGTAATTTCTTTTTCTGTTCTTGTATTTATTTTACTTCCATTGAATGTAATTATCTCAAATTGGAACGAATGCAGCAGGAGAAATTTTTATTTCCCGACAGACTGGGCTTATAATTTCCTGAACAGCTGCGAGCAGGATGCTGTACTTTTCACTAATGGAGACAATGATACTTTTCCCCTGTGGTACCTGCAGTATGTTGAGAAATTCAGAACAGATATCACTGTGGCAAACCTGAGCCTTCTCAATACGAAATTTTACCTTGACCAGCTATTGAGAAGTAAAAATTCTTTCCCGGTTGATACCGCAATCTCAGGGAAAAAATATCTGTCGGTTATACTTTTGGATAAACCTGCTGAAATAAAGATCCCGCCTCCAGGGGCTCCTGTCAGCGGTTTTACGGCAGCCGATACTTTCAAAGTCACTTATGAAGGCAGAGCAGTAGGTAACAGGAAACTCATGTTCGTGCAGGATTATGTTCTTGCTTCGTTTTTAAAAGAAAACGCCTGGAAACGCCCGGTTTATTTTGCTGTAACAGTTTCGCCGCAGAACACACTCGGTTTAAGTGAATATTTGACAAATGTTGGACTTGTAAACAAACTGGTTCCTGTAAAAGGCGCAGGTATCCTGCCTGAGGAACTTGAGAATAATCTTTTGAATGTTTACAGGTACAGATCCTTTAATGATAAAAGTGTTAAAGCGGATAGAAATACATTTTTGCTTTTCAATAATTTCAGGTATTTTTATGTCCGGCTTGCGGAATATTATCTGCAGTCCGGCAGCAGGGAAAAAGCAAATGAGATTTTTGAATTCATGAAGGGAAAACTCCCTGAATGGAGATTCTCTGAACAGCAGAATGAATATGTCAGGGATTTTGAGAGAAGGCTGAGGTGAGAAAAAGATTAACCACAGAGGCGCTGAGACACAGAGAATATGTTATTGTAGAGCCAGAACAGTTTTCTTTTAAAAAAAATGGAACACAGATGCCACGGATTTAAAAGAAGGCTGTGGAATATTTCTCGCAAAGGCGCAGAGAACGCAGAGTTCTCTTTTGTAGGGGCGCACGGCTGTGCGCCCATTAGCTCTCATGCCCATGAGATTGCTTTCCCGGTAAACCGGGACAGGCTGTCGCTGCGCTTCTCGCAATGACAATTCTTTCTTTTATCATTCCCATAATTGAACAAATTAATATCCATAAAATTAAAGAGGACAATTTGAATTGCCCTCGTATTAATGTATAATATCTTACAATGCTCTGCAAAGAAACATTGTAATTATGAAATACGCTACTTAAACTCGTATTTGTCTCTCAGGTGGTCACCGAATTCACAGTCAAGTGTCTGAATATGGGCTTTGAACCAGCTCAGCAGATCCTTTTCAATTGTTATCGCCAGTTTTGAGGGCGGCTGATAAGCATGAAGGTTTTTTCTGTATTCCCGGATTTTTTTTATAAAATTTGAATGCTGTTTTTTTTGATGTTCAAGACCATCAAAATTGTACTCTTTCATGTATTTTTCTTCAGAATTGAAATGTACATTACTGTAATTTTCGAGGAAGGTAAGCATCTCCTCAATATCTTTCCTGTCTACACCCCGCATTATTGCCTGGAACATGGTATTGATCTTCTCGATTATCTTTTTATGCTGATTGTCTATCCAGGTAATTCCGATAATTAGAGAATCATCCCACTCAAGTATTTTCTGCTTTTTTTCGTTCAATTTCTAAAAAAATAATAAAGGTTAAAAGTAAAATGTGCACAAAACTTAGTTTTAAGAATTCTAATTGTCAAGCAGAATTTCAGCTTTTTTCAGCTTTTCCAGTGTGTTAATATTAAGAAACAGTTTTTCAGGAGCGCCATATTTTAATATTTCTTTTTCATCAATGATGCGGATTTTAAGGCCTCCTGATCCCAAAAGCGCCTGCAGTGCATACTTTTTTCCGGCTATGTTATTTTCTAAGATAGGGAGACATTTATCTGAATATACACCAGCCTGGACCTGGTTTTTCCCGCCTGTCCTGCATAGGGTAATATCATACCCTGTGCTCTGATCCAGAATAAATAAAAGCAGCTCCGGTGTTAAAAAGGGCATGTCACAGGGTAAGATCAAAATTCGTCTTGATATTTTTAGTGCAGCATGCAGCCCTGCTATTGGCCCGCTGCCAAACTTATCTTTTATGCAGGTGAAACCGTCGATGTCCCTGCTCCCGGAAGCGGTGGTAATGTCCAATCCCATATTTTTAACGGTTTCATACACATAATCTATCAGCCGTTTTCCCTTTATCCGCAAAAGCGCCTTATCACTGCCTGCTCGTTCACCCTTACCACCGGCTAAAATACAGACGGTCGTCAGAAAACGGTTAATAACTCTTAAAACTATTTCGTGAATATTTTCATCTTTCCCGGTCTCAAGAATAAGCGGATCAGCAATATTATTAAAACTCAGAAATTCGGTTAAAACTCTTTCTTTAACCGATAGAACAAGAATACCTCTATAATTTCTTAGTATATGTTTTAAAGACTCAGCAAATCCCTTATTTTCAAGTTCAAGTTTGCCGGCTTCATCAATAAAAATAATGTCGCTCTCAAGACTGCCGGATAATACATCATTACACCAACTTAGCGTTTCCGGGTAAAAATTAAACAGCCTGGTCTTGATATCGGTCTTAATGTCCTCCTTTGTAGCTAATGTTTTTTCCGTTCCTTTTCTAAGGTCTTTTGCATTCAGTACTGATTTTTCTCCAATTTTTGAGGCATCTACAGTGACGATCCCCCCGGTTGTAAATCCCTGTTCCAAACAAAGATGCACAATTTTAGATACCGTATATGTTTTTCCGGAATTTGTTTCACCGGTTATTATAATTACTTTCTTCATTTTTCCGGTACTTTCTTAGCTCCTTTTAATGTCATGATCTGTGAGAGCTCTTCTGCTGTATGAATTGTATTTATAAAAATGGTCATCAGTAACATAAAGAAATTTTTTATCCTGTACCTCCTGAATCCTCCTCTTATCCTGAAAGCCGTGATTATCTGAAGTATATTTTTCCTGATCAACGGGACAATATTCATAGCTATGGGCAGGGAGGTTGAAAATTCCTTCAGTCTCATTTTTCGCATTAACTGCACCAATTCCTCGATAGATACATTTCGTGTAAAAAGAATTATCCCTATGTAAATTGAAAGCGCCCTGAAAAACATCTGTCCGGCAAGTTTCAGGTTGGAAACAGAATACGGAATGGATAAAAAGATACCGTCCCTGGGATTTAGCAGAAAGGTCATCACAAAAAACAGGATCAGGATCAGCAGCCAGAATTTAAAACTTCCAAGTTCTTTAATCCCCTTTTTATCGAATATTATCAGTATAATAAAAGCCGCAGCAGGGGCGGTAAACAGTAAATCCCCGGGCAGCAGCAGAGGGCAGAAAACAAAAACCAGGAATACACCGAGATAAAACTCGAAAGATGCTTTTCTATATTTATTGGATCTCATAATTCAAACGCAATTTGATCTTCCGGGCAAGCCACCAGGACAATGCGCCCGCGGCTGTTCCCGCTAAAAAATGTATTAAAATGATTGTTAGCATTATTATCCAGGCAAGTGTCAGATCAAGATTCAGATTTTTACTCGCAGAAGTGATCATCTTATCCAGGATCTGTATGACATCGAGACTGTAAAAATATATTCCTCCTATTACCCTGTGCAAAATGGTATATGTAACCGTTACTCCACCTGCAATACATATGCTGAGCAGTGTTCTTCTTCCGATCAGTATTATTATTTCAAGAATGACCGCTTCAATTATAATAGCCAGAACAGGTGTCAGGATAATACCTCCTATTGAGAATATTTTCATAAAAGATGCGATCAGTCCCATAGTTATTATAGAGCCTTTTCTCTGAATAAATGACGAACCTGTCACAGCTATCAGGATTGAAACAGATGCCATGACCAGTCCTGTAAAAGGCACCTGAAAGGAGTGAAGAACACCTCCGAAAAGTATTTCACTTAAACCCCATAAAGCCCCGAATACAGCAATAAATGCAGTATCCCTGACATTGACTTTTGATGATCTTTTCTCATTCTTCATATAATTTCCCGTTTTCAAGTTTCAAGATCCGGCTGCAGCAGCTTTTCATTAGGGATCTGTTATGCGTGATCAATAGTATACTCCTTTTTTTATTCAGATCCCGGGAAATCAGGTCGATAACCTTTTTAGTCCCTTCGACCCCAAGCCCCTGGAACGGTTCATCCAGTATTAAAAGTGCCTGTTCGGTCATAAATGCGGAGGCAAGTATCGTCCGTTCAAGTTCTCCGTGACTGATAAGATATACAGGTTTATTGACTAAATCCGACAGGTTGAAATTTAAAATTACGGTGTCTGATTTTTCAGGTGTATATTTGTTAAAATTCTTTGCACCAAACTCCACTTCTTCTCTTACTGAATAACCGAACACCTGATGATAAGGATTCTGAAGAACGAGTCCTATATTACCCGATCCTGCATTGGTTTTTTTGCCGTTAAACTTTATACTTCCTGTCCGGGATTTTTTTAATCCTGAAATAATTTCAGCCAGTGTGGATTTCCCCGAACCATTTGGACCGGTCATACCAACTATCTCACCGGGATAAATGTTCAGGTTTACGTTTTTGAAAAGAGCAGTCCCATTTACCTTTGCAGACAGGTTTTCTGCTGTCAGGAGCGGAGTTGATCCGGGTTCGGTATCCGGAGCAGGCATTTCAGGTATTCCGAATGCATCCGTGGCTGATATTTCAATTATTTCTTCTTTCCCATCGATATTATATATTCTGTCTGCAATGCCTGCCGCATTTTTAATCCAGTGTTCAACCAGAACTATCGCGGTATTTTTCTGGTTTTTGATCTCTTTTAATATACTGTAAAATTCTGCCGATGAGGTTTCATCAAGGTTCGATGAAGGCTCGTCGAACAGCATAACAGGAGTTTCCTGCAGGAGGACGGAAATAATTGCGGCTTTTTGTTTTTCGCCCCCGGAAAGCTCAGCAGTGCGCCTGTTTAACAGGTGTTTTAAACCCAGCCGTTCAATGTAATTTTGTTCATCTGTGAAATTTTCAGGTAACTCCTCAATTACATAATTGTTCAAAAGCTGGAGTTCGGGATTCTGGAATACTGTACCGGACTTCTGTGCCCTTTGGCCTGTGTCCATTTCTCTAACAGATCTGCCGCTGTATTTAATATCTCCCTCGATCTCTGCCGGGACAAGACCGGGTAAGATTCCGTTGATCAGTTTAAGAAGCGTACTCTTACCACAGCCTGATCTCCCGGTAAGAACAATTATTTCACCTTGATAAATTTTCAGGTTAAAATTATTTAGTATCCAGTCGGCAAATTTCGAATACCGGACAGAAAGGTCTTTTAGTTCAACTATGGGGACCATGGATTTGAAATTAATATAATAAGGGTATTAATTCAACGATTATATTATTTAACGGAGAAGATAAAAAGCATATAGAATTAAGATAGGGTAAAAAAGCAGGGGCAATTTATGTGGTTTGTAAGAAAAAGTCGTGGATCGTATGATTTGTCATTCCCGACTTGGCGGGACGTGGGAGTCTGATTCCTCTAAGTTGGATTTACTTGATGTTAAATTGACAATAAACCTACCACAGAGATGTCATTACGAGCGAAGCGTCGTAATCTGCCGATTTTTGGGATTTGTTTTAGTGGTAGTAGATTGCTTCTCCCGGTAAACCGGGATCGCAATGACATCTCTGATACAGCTTTTATGAAAAACGAGTTGGGAAACACACACCTTCGCAGCAATGACACTTAAAGGATTATCCGGCAGATTCCATGAATTGCCCCTGCATTGCAGCAAAATTTACTGCCAGACTGCCAGGATCACACCCATTACAAGTAAACTTACCAGAGTATATGATGAATTGACCCAGAACAGTCCTAATTTTTTTTGCTCAAACCAGAAATTCGGAAGCGTTATCATGCTGAATATCAGCCATGCCTGGCTTCCTACGCAAAGCCCTTTAAGAAACGTTGTGGCGTTCGCCCAGTCAATATAGACCGATAGAACAAAAGCAAGCACCAGGTAAGCGATAAAAGCGAAAAACATTTCCTTTTTGCCGCCGCCTTCCACATCTTCCGGTTTTAATCCGACCAACTCCATCCATTTTTTACCGAAAAGAGGCCCGTACCATAATGCCGCGATAATTATACTGGCTACACCGCAGACTAAAATCGCAAAATAGTTAAAACTTACTTCTCCCATAATACTTACCCCCATTTTTGATTATTGTGAAAAAGTTAAAATCCCTTGGGTGTCATGGACCATTCAATTACACCTCATTCTACTTTTTATATCAAATATCAAATATCAAATATCAAAATGACATATCAAAATTTTAAATTAGTTACAGAAACATTATAAACACACCTTATTTTGATTTATTGAATTGTTAAACTTTATAAACTGAGCATTGCTCTAATCGTATCATAAATTTGTGTTTAGTTACCATCATTTTGAATTTTGATATGTAGTTTTGCATTTTGATTTTTAATTTTTTATTTAGTTTCAAACTACCAGGAACTGAATCTGAAATTTCATAACTTGTTAATGTTAATGTTAATGTTAATATTAATATTAAGTTAAATCCTCTTCATCATGTTTACGATCCAATGCTGGATGGGTGACATACCCTTAAATTTATCAAAGCAGTAATCAACGCATTTATCCGTAAAGATCTCTTCGGGTATTTCCGTCCTGAAAGACGCAAACATCCCTTTATTTAACAAATAATTTGAATATTTATGTTCAGGATCGTACCCTTTCGGTGTCCTTTTATATTTTGCACCGGCAACTTCATAAATTCCTGCTGCAAGGACCTTTTTTACAGCCTTATCGAGACCGGCACCATGTTTCGGATGTACGACAGAATCCCTGTATTCCTGCAGGTACTGTTTCTCTAATATATGCATACCTGCATGAAGTCCCAGTTGGGACGGCTCCAGGTGGAAATAATATCCGGGATTTTCCATTTTTTTCCGGTAACCTTCCCAGAAATATATACCGAGATGTGTTTTATATGGCGTTTTATCTTTTGAAAATCTTGTGTCTCTGTATATCCTGAAGATCGACTTGTTGATTCTCGGATCACCATTAATTTCCTGCGCTATCGGTTTAAGCAGGTCTGCAATTGCCACAACAAATTCCTGAGAAGGAGTAAGTACGTAATTCTCATATTCATCCTTATGTTCATTGAACCACACCTTGCTGTTGTTAGCTGAAAGTTCCTGAAAAAAATTTACAATTTCTCTTGGGAATCCTTTAAAAGCTGCCATCTTCTGCTCCATTCTATTGTATTAATTGATTTCTGCTTTACCCGGGGGTGATTTCTATTAATAATAAAAATAATATCCCCTAAAGCAAGTTAATTCCTGAAGAATTTTATCTGTATGTTTATTCTAACGGTAAAAAATGATAAAACAGTTTCATAATTGAGAATTTTGGATTATTTTAACATGATACCAGCAGTATCTGGTGAAGTTTTGAATGCAGATTCAGTGTTTCCTGACTGTAAAAAAATTCTTAATATTATTTTTGCTCAAAATCATTAAATGTTAAAAAGCAAACCTAAAGGTTTGCCCTACAGTCATATCGCCATATTCATCGATTTCTAATAATCCTGGATTAAAAATGTAGGGCAAGGCTTTAGCCTTGCTTTAGTTAATCTCTGGAAATTAAATTATTAATTAATTAATTGTAAAATAAAATCTAAAAGGGCATTTATGAAAAGACGGCAATTTTTGAAAACGTCTGTTTTATTATCAGGTGCATTATTTAGTTCGGATTTGCTGGAAAAATTAGAAAAAAAATCTTCAAAAAATCCGGAGTCTGACTGGGTGGTTGAAATACTGGGATCGTCACAGGACGGCGGTGTCCCGCATATAGGCTGTGACTGCCTGCGTTGTGAATTTTACAGAAGAAAAGGCAGCCGAATGTTTCCGGCAAGCCTGGGGCTTTATAACAGGAAAAGTAAACAGTTTTTCCTGTTCGATGCCGCACCTGATATAAGGGAACAGCTTGAGCAGGCAAGAAGCAGGCATTTTCTACGGAAGCTTAACCTCCCGCTGAAATTTTCCCCGGACGGAATTTTTCTGACCCATGCTCATATGGGCCATTATACCGGTTTAATGTATTACGGTTTTGAATCTGTAAATGCAAAAGAACTGCCAATATTCTGCTCTGAAAAAATGACGGATTTTCTCCGCAATAACGGACCCTGGAGCCAGCTTGTAAAATTTGAAAATATTGTTCTAAATGTTGTTAAACCGGGTAAATATATAGAATTGAGTGAAGGCTGCAAAGTAATTTCATTTTCTGTTCCCCACAGGCAGGAATATACCGATACTCTCTGTTTTAAAATAACGGGTCCGCAAAAATCCGTTCTTTATATACCTGATATCGACAGGTGGGAACAGTGGGACAGGTCTATAACCGAAGAAGTTCAGAAAGTAGATTTTGCCGTACTTGACGGAACATTTTTTGCGAATGGTGAACTGCCCGGAAGAGATATGTCAAAAATACCGCACCCGACTGTCATGTCAACTATTAAACTGCTGAAAAATGTTATAAATAATGGGAAAACAAAAGTATATTTTACGCATTTAAACCATTCAAATCCTCTTGTAATGCCTGAAAGCAAAGAAACTTTCTCCCTGTTGAATGAAGGATTTTTTGTTGCTCGGGAAGGGATGCTGTTCGAACTGTAAGATTTATAGGATATTAATATTTCACCACAAAGGCACAAAGACACGAAGAAATAGCTGAGGAAGAATAGATTTCTCGCAGAGACGCAGAGAAATTTTCTGTAGGGACAGAACATCGTTCTGTCCGTCTTAAATTAACTACTTAAAGACCATGCGGTAAGACAATAGAAAATCGTTTGTAGGGGTCCCTTACATTGTCTTTCTATTATTAACAATAATATTCTACAGCATATTATTATTATTGAAATACTTCCTGGTTTCGGCGACAATAATACCTGATAATCCGAGCAGACCTACGAGGTTAGGCAGCGCCATAAGACCGTTCATGATCTCTGCAAACAGCCATACCTGCTGCAGTTTTGCTACTGCACCGATTATAATCACCAGGCAGAAAACAATACGGTAGGGTTTGACCGACTTTTCACCGAAAAGGAACTGGAAGGATTTTTCTCCGTAATAACTCCACCCCAGCAGTGTAGAAAATGCAAATAATGTTAGTGCTATTGCGACAATATAGCCGCCTATTCCTCCGGGAATACTGACAGCAAAGGCATTACTGGTCAACGGTGCACCGTCAACTCCGCTGTCCCAGACTCCTGATGTGATAATTGCAAAACCTGTTAAAGTACAGACAACGAGTGTATCGATAAAAGTCTGTGTCATGGAGACCAGTGCCTGAGAAACCGGGTCCTTGGTCTGAGCAGCCGCTGCTGCAATGGGTGAACTCCCCAGTCCGGATTCATTAGAAAACACACCTTTGGCTACACCATTCCTTATCGTCATCATTATTGTTGCCCCAATGAATCCTCCTGATGCGGCAGTCGGTGAAAATGCGTGTTTTATTACCAGCATGAATGCCGCCGGGATCTTATCATAATTTATTAAAATCGCAATTATTGCACCACCCATGTAGAAAACTATCATTATAGGTACAAGAACACCGGTGAATTTTCCAATGCTTTTAATTCCGCCGAGTATTACTGCCGCTGCTAAAGCAGAAAGTACTATTCCGGTTATCCAGAAAGGAATGCCGAATGCTTCGTTTAGACCGTCGGCAACTGAATTTGACTGCACCATGTTTCCTATACCGAACGCAGAAATCGACGCAAACACAGCAAACAGAACACCCAGCCATTTCCAGCCGATTCCTTCGGAGATATAGTACATAGGTCCGCCGCTCAGTGTTCCGGCTTTATCTTTTTTACGGAATTTGACCGCCAGAACAGCTTCGGAATATTTTGTTGCCATACCGAAAAGCCCGACTATCCACATCCAGAAAAGTGCACCCGGTCCGCCTGCAACGATCGCTGTCGCTACGCCGGCAATGTTCCCTGTACCGACAGTTGCAGCCAGTGCCGTCATAAGTGCCTGGAAATGCGTGATATCGCCTTCGGATCCCTCTTCTTTTCTTTTAACAAGGGCGAGATAAAGTGAATGCCACAGACTCCTGATCTGAAGACCTTTTAATATAATTGTCAGATATATCCCCGTTCCGACAAGCAGAATAATAAGCGGAGGTCCCCAAACGAAATCTCTGACCTGCTGCAATATATTTGTTAAACTGTCTTCCATAAATTACCTTGAGAATTATTTAAAGCTAAAAATAAGAACATTTAAACTTAAATACAATATTTTTTTGAGTTTAACACAATGAATTACTCCTTAATTAAATTCGGATTTTTATTGTCCATGAACACTACTGATTTTGTTGATAAAGTTCAAAAAATCATAAAAGTGTCATTCCTGCGGAGGCAGGAATCCAGTAAAAACAATAATTTAGGGATTACTGATTACTCCACCGCCGATGGTCTGACACAGCGGGAAAAACAACCTCCACCTTCGGATGCTTATATGAAGACATACATTTTAATATTATTGAATTTAGTTCAGATTAATTTCCTGAGAGACCCAAATCATCTAATTGAATCTGCTTCCGGCTCCTTTATTCCTAATTCGATATATCCTCCGGATGCTGAAAACACGAAAATTTCATTATTGTAATAAACTTCTTTGACCGCAGGAGCGTATACTTTTGCACCTGTCGGATTTTCACCGGAAACGTATAATTTATCGCCTTTGAATTCCAATTCCAGCGAAAGCACCTGTACAGATTCAAACATTTTTCTGTTTTCAAATATTATTTCTTTACCGTCAATGACGGAAATATATGAGATATCGCCGTCTATGCGCATAACAGTTAATGTGTATTCCCCGTTCAGGGGAATATCTGATGTTTTTTTACCGGGGGAAAAAGAAATATAATCAATATAGTTCTCGAACTGTATTTCAAGTGTATTGCCCGAATATTTTGTTCCCGGAACAATCCGGTTTTCCGGAAAAGGTATTAAAATGATATTAAATGAAGGCTCATCCTCTCTACTCAGCAGTGACAGGTCCAGCCAGCTTAATTCTGCGGTTTTGTTTGAGATGGGATCAAGCCCGGGACCGCTTCTGATCCTGATATCAGATGTGCCGGGGAAATATTTTATTACCATGCCGGGGCTTGTTTCATCGAAGATCATGTTTGTAGTATGTTTAAGTAATTTATTATAGGAGTGGTAATTCCAGGTGTATTTATGATAAAGACCGTCACCGGTATCCATTTCATCCCTTACTACCCAGTAATTATTATAAGGATCTTCAGGTTTGATAAATACTATCTTCCTGTTGTTTGAAATACCCGTTTTTTCAGCGAATCCGTTATTAATTGCTGAAAAATAATCGATATTTTTGAATAATTTTATTTTTTCAACCTTAATATTATTTCCAGAAAGGTCGGGCTCGAGTTCGTCAATGTTCAGCACATTATTAGCGCTTGAGGAGGCATACCAGTTTTTCTGTTCTTCTGAGAGCTTCTCCGGTGGTTTTCCAGCAGGGAGCGCCATTGGTCTGCCGAAGGCAAAAACCGTAAAATCCAGAGATGAATTAACAAAACGGCTGTTATTTTTCCAATAGTTTACCGCCATGTATAATGCGTTATTTGTCCAGCCGTTCCTCATTGCCAAAACACTGCCTTTTTTAAAATCGACTGATAAGAAACCGGGAAGTTTTTTCCCCTGGATAAGTGAATCTACTCCAATCGTTACATTTTCATACTCTTCACGGTTAAATAATTTTTTCCCTTTTTTTAAAAGATTGGTCAGATCGGGATAAGAAGAAAGATTAAAACCGGGTACGGTATTCAGCGGTGTTTTTATTTTCACAAGCCGGTCAAAAATACTTTCAAGACCGGTTTCAAAATTTTCTCCCAAAAGAGCCTGATCCGTACTATTAACAGTCTCTAAAACATTTGTAAATATTTCAGCAGCATTGAACAGATGTGATGGCGTCCTGATAAATTCTTCAGCGTTTTTGTTCTCTGCTATTTGGTTAAGATGCTCATTAACGCTGCTCAGACCTCTCCGCAGCCATTTAGCGGACTCAGTGAACTCGGGGAATGAAGCCGCAAGCATAACGAGTGCCCTGTCTCCGGCTAATGAATTTATACCGGTTCCCTCTGCCTGCCCGATCTTTTCATTATACAGCCATCTTCCGCAGGAAAGTAATTCTTTAAGTATCCTTTTATGAATATCATAAGATAAAACATATTTAGTAGCAGTATACTTGTAAAAGTCCAGTAAATTGATAATCCTTTCAGTGACAGCGGATTCGGAATACATATAATCAAGATCATAAGTGAATCCTGAGAGCATATTTCTTTTTTGTTCCAGCCACTTCTTTATCAGGTCGGAAAACTTGCGTATATACTTCTGATTCTTCGTAATAATATATGCCCTCAGGAGCGGAACCGTAAAGCTGAGACCTGCGCAGAGGGAGTTATCGGAAATTCCGGGAAAAAAATTGAAATCCACCGTTTTGCCGAACTGTATGTCGAATCCCATACTGCCGGGAAAAAGGTTTCTGTAAATGTTTTCCCCTTCTCTTATTTCACTCCGCCGCAAGGCGTTTTTTTCGACATATTCCAGGTAAGCGTCATTATCAAAAACCGCTGGTAGATTATTTCTCTGAAATAGATTGTTTACCCAGCCGTATATATCATTAAATCCTTCTATTGCGTTAAAAAGTTCATTATCGCTGATATTATTTACTTTTTCCTCAAAACCATAATACTTTGATTCATTTTGATAATTTCCGGCGGATAATCTGCTTAAAGATGCTTCTGTTTCATTCAGAATTATATTTTCAAGATAACTGTTTGATGTCCTTTCCCCTTCGAAAAGGGCTGTTAATATAACCTGCTGCCTGTTTGTTCTGATGGTGCGTACCAGTGCAATGACCTTCAGCCGACCGTTCCGGAGGGGCTGGAGGCTTTCAACTAAAAGATTAAGTGTCATATCTGAAATATCGAAAAAGGGGCTTCTGATGGTGCCGCTATCGTAATCGATATAGTCTACCGGGATTTCCATCTTTTTTAACACATGCGAGAGGGCAGTCCATACGGATCTGAAGTCTGAGCTGTAATACTGCCTGCTGGGGATATCTGGTATTATATTGCCTTTTAGAAAATTAGCAACAATTTCCCGCGGTTCAATATCTATAAAAGGACCGCCCGAATGTCTGAAATTCTGTTCATACCCTTTAATCTCCAAATTTAATGTATCGGTTACGGAACCGGTTATCCGGAACCTGCCGCCCGTAAATTTTTCTCCGGTCTTACCGCGGACTTTACCGAGTATCCTCAGATCAAGCGGTGTTATATCTTTCCATGAGGTAAAAAATGTGCCGTTTTCAGAATTTTTCTCAGCAGTCTGCAGACCGAGCCTGCCCAGATACAGGCTCAATGAGTCAAGATTAACCTGTGCATTTGAAATTGAAATGATAAAAAATATAGAACTGAAAGTTATGAATATTTTTAAAGAATTCTTTCCCAAATACTTCCTCCGTCTGCGGTCTTTAGGATAATTCCTTCTTCTCCGGCAATAAAACCGGTATTTTCATTTATAAAAAATACCGACCTTAAGATGAAATGAAATTTTAAATTATTTGCCTGCCAGTTTTTGCCTCCGTCTGTTGTTTTAAGCAAAATCCCATCCTCACCGGCAGCAAAACCTGTTCTTCCCGATATAAAATGAATCCCGTTAAGCAGCGCAGTGGAATTTGAATTCTGCAGTGTCCAGTTTTTCCCGCCGTTATCGGACTTTATTATTGTTCCCCAGTTCCCGGTAACCCAGCAGTTATTCATATCGAAAAAATGTACATCCGTGAGACTGTTATATGTCCCTGAATTTACGATCTCCCATGTATCACCGCCGTCTTCAGTATTAAGAATAGTCCCGTCTTTTCCGATGCATATACCAAGCTGTGAATCGAAAAATTTGATTTTCCGGAGACTGCTGAATACCGGTGAGTTCTGCAGTGTCCAGTTTTGCCCGCTATCTGCTGTTTTCAGGATATTGCCTCCGTCTGTTGCCGCCCAGCCTGTATTTTCGTCCGTAAAGTATACACTTTGTACTTTTTCATTAACGGGAAGTTTCAACTTTGTCCAGTTTTTACCGCCGCTGGTGGTTTTGAGTACGGAACCGTCTGTACATGCCGCCCACCCATGCGATCTGTCAGTAAAACAGATGTCCAAAATATCCGATTCGGTGTTTGTTTCCGCCCTGTACCAGGTATTCCCGCTGTCTTTTGTATATATTACCAGTCCCTTACTGCCGCATACGGCACCGTTATTAAGATCAGAAAAATGGACATCCCAAAGGTTAATATCAGTTTCAGTGATCAATTCACCTTTTTCACCGCAGGTGAACAATAAAAAAGCAGTTAGAACTAACAGTATTCTTTTCATAAAGTTTCCGTATTTTTTGAACTCTTTAATATAAAGAAAAAGAATTTGTGTGACAAATGGAAAATGGGTTCGTCTATTTATTATAACATCAAATTCAAAAACGAAATTATCATGATAGGAAATTCTTTAATCTTAAGAGGTATTATACTTTTAATACCCACTATTTTTCTAATTATACTCGCTTGCGAGAGTAAAGTTCAGGATAGGATCAATTATTCTTTATTGCATTTTGGAGAAAATTTCAAAAATACAATTTATTTAAAGTAAAATATTTATGGAAAAAATGAGTTGTAGAAAAATCAATATTTATCTGTTAATATTACTACTTTTTGCAGCATGTAATAAAAATGCGAATAATCCTGAGGACGGCAATAACGATATTTCAGAGGTATATATTTTACATTTTACAGGTACGGATAAAAACACAATCCCCTATTATTCAAACATTTGGAAAATGAAGTTAGATTTCACAGGTCTATGTAAAATTGCCGATGCAGAAGAACCCTTGTATCATTCAATAACTTCCCTTGAAAATGGAAAAATGATTTGTTTTGCAGGTTTCATCCAGGATGCGGTTATGCTTTATTTAGTTGACCTAAATAATAATTCTGCTGATTTTTTAAGATTTTTCCCTTCCAATATTTATAGATTTGGTTGGTATAAAGATCTAAGATTATATATATCAATACTCTAACAAGTGCGGTACAGACGTTGTCTTTGGATGGTTCCGAAAATACAATTATAAATCATTTCGATCTGGAAAACGGTACTAACAGCTCCGTTTTTTCAAATTGTGATTTTGTAGAGAAAACAAAAAATGTCTATTTTTTAGCAGATAACGAAATAACAGTTTATAGAATTAATCTTGAAACAAAAAAAATAGAAAAAATATTGGAATTTGAACGGTTGTGGGAATTTTATGTTTCCCCTGATGAAAATGACCTTTTATATTTGAACTTTGATGAAATAACGAGATCTGTTAGATATAAAATCAATAAATTCAACATACAAACAAATGAAGATGTCACTGTATTTCAGAATGATTCTTTAAGTTGTTTTTACGCAAACTGGTCTCCCGATTCAAAGAAAATTGCTTTTTCTGTTGATAATGTTTATACTAGTGATATTAAGAGTTTCATAATGGACAGAGACGGGAGTAACTTAAAGGAAATATTTATAGACAAGAGTCTATATCCTGATACTGAAATACCCGACATCATCAGATACCCTGAGATTTTAATTGAAAAATTTTAGGATGGTTTTAAAAGAGGACATTGCTCAATGTCCTCTTTTACTATCTAAAATATACCTTACATCAGAACAGTCAAAAAAATCTAAAATATATGTTTCATATATTAAAAGACTGGATTCCCGTTTTCACGGGAATGACACAATATGAATAAAAACAATTAAAGAAGAAGTATCATTCCAGCGCAGATGTGTGTTTCCCAACTCATAGGGACGAATGAAGCCGCCCCCCAGATATCGGGGTGGACAGCTCAGGGAAGAATCTCAATATTTTAATTAACCGGACAGTAATAATGTAAAATCAGAATAATATACCACGTAGCTGTCATTACGAGGAGCGAAGCGACGTAGTACTCTCCTTGAGAAAGACACTTCGTGGTAGTAGATTGCGACGTTTCACTCGCAATGACATTCAATTTCGCAAATTATACTAAAACATACGGTTTTTTTCACAAAGTGATCTCTTTGCGACACGAAGTTGACACTCAGTCTGCAGTTTGGAATGGCATTACCGCCCTTACATACAATAAAGGGGCACCCAAAAAATGGGCCCCCTTCGTCCTGTTTTATAAATGAAGTGTGTATTTTAAATTTTACAATGCCTCATCGTCAAGAATCTCTTCCTCCTCTTCGCCTAACTCCTCGATGTCCTCTATTTCATCTTCATCCTCACCCAACTCGTCATCGCCGCCAAGTTCGTCTTCTTCTTCTTCAGTCTCTCCATCCCCGAACTCGTCCTCATCCATTTCTTCATCTTCTTCATCCTCATCCATGTCCTCTTCACCTGCGCTGGCTTTTCCCTTTTTCTTCTTAATTGTCATTACGAGAAATCCGATTGCGAGAAGTTCAAGAATCGTTGCCCCTGCCCAGAATAACCAGTTGGTATACCATGCTCCGCCGACGGTTTCAGCCATCATCATTGCAGCAGTCGAATCATCCTCGGGATATTCCGTCCCGGTGAACTTTGAACTGTCAACATCGATACCAACTGTGAGTGTCTGGTTTTTCAACTGGAATTTTAAGTCTATATCATCTGAATACCTTACTTTGAAAGTGTTCTCTTTTGAAGAAGTCTCACCCAGGATAGATACTTCCGGACCTCCCTCGAGCGGTTCTTTCCGTTCAATTGTACCGTACTTGATGAGGTCTTTTAATTCCGCAACATCTTCCTGCAGCGAAGTGGTAAGTCTTCTCTGTTCTCTTAATTCCCGGTCAATCTGATCAACTTTGTAAGCCATAACCTTTAATGAGGAGATCTCTTTCTGTATACTTATTATCTCTTTTGTAAGGTCGAGCGCCTGCTGTCTCATGCCGGAATCACCAGCCGCAACATCTCCGGGTTCTTCGGTTACTGCAGCAGGTTCCCTGCTTGCCAG